>CAMWPG010000079.1 GCA_947176075.1 uncultured Ruminococcus sp.
CTAGTCGTCGGCAGCGTCAGATGTGTCTAAGAGACATCCTATATTGATTTCATTGACGATATTTCATCATGTCGATTTTTTATAGAAAATACCGCATAATTAGTTACTAAGTATTACTTGCATTTTTTTTAATAATATTGTATAATATAAGTAATGGGAGCTTGTGATACAGGCTGAGAGGAAGGTAATACCTTCGACCAATAACCTGATTCGGATAATGCCGACGTAGGGACGCTCGTATTTGTCTGTGCTTTTATTAGAGCCGTCCTGAATTATCAGGGTGGCTTTTTATATTAACACTATTTTATTATGGAGGTACTGTAATATGGTGAAAGTGAATGGTGAATATATCGATGCAGCAGGAAAGAGTATTTTGGAATATCTTTCCAATAGCAGCTATGACTTAAAACGAATAGCTGTAGAGCTTTGCGGAGAAATAGTGCCTAAATCTCTTTATGAGAAAACTATTATTTCTGACGGCGATGTTCTTGAAATTGTAAGTTTTGTCGGTGGAGGATGATATTATGAATATTCCTACTAAAAGTGAAATAATAAATGCCCTTATAAAACGTCATGGAAAAAATATACAAGAAAAATTTTCATCGGCTACAGTTGCCATATGCGGGCTTGGAGGATTGGGATCAAATATTGCTGTGTCACTTGCAAGATCCGGTATTGGCAGACTTATACTTATTGATTTCGATAGGGTAGATATATCAAATCTGCATAGGCAGCAATATAAGGCAAATCAGATAGGCATTGAAAAGACAAGGGCTTTATCTGATAACCTCAAAGAGCTCGCTCCTTATGTAAATATAACAGCTTATAATGCTTTTATTACAGAACAAAACGCAGCATATTATCTCAAAGATGCAGATGTAATATGCGAAGCCTTTGATGATCCTACATGTAAAGCTGATTTTGTAAATAATGTACTCGAAAAAATGCCGGATAAATACATAATCGCAGCATCCGGGATGGCTGGAATAGGTAGTGCAAACAGTATAAAGACTCGCAGAATATCAAAAAACTTCTATCTGTCTGGAGATGGAGTAAGCGATGTTAGTGAAGAAAATGGTATGTTCTCTTCTCGGGTTATGCTTTGTGCGGCACATCAGGCACATATGGTTCTCAGAATACTTTCAGGAGAATATGATGAATAATATTATTATAAAGGAAGATTACTGATATGAATAACGATAAACTTATAATAGGCGGACATGAATTTACATCAAGATTTATTTTAGGTTCAGGAAAATATTCTCTCAATCTTATAGAAGCGGCTGTGAAGGATGCAGGTGCCGAAATAATAACACTTGCTGTTAGACGTGCTAATACAAGAGATAGAGAGAATATACTTGATTACATACCAAATGGTGTAACTCTCCTGCCTAATACAAGCGGAGCAAGAAATGCCGAAGAAGCTGTGAGGATCGCAAGACTTGCACGAGAGATTGGCTGCGGAAATTTTATTAAAATAGAAATAATGCGTGATTCAAAATATCTTCTGCCAGACAATAATGAAACTGTAAAGGCAACAGAAATGCTCGCAAATGAGGGCTTCGTAGTAATGCCATATATGTATCCGGATCTCTATACTGCACGTGATCTTGTAAATGCAGGTGCTGCCGCAGTAATGCCGCTTGCTGCCCCTATCGGTTCAAACAAAGGGTTGGCTACTAAAGATTTCTTGCAAATACTCATTGATGAAATAGATTTGCCAATAATCATAGATGCAGGAATAGGAAAACCTTCTGAGGCATGTATGGCAATGGAGATGGGCGCAGATGCTATTATGGCTAATACCGCTCTTGCAACTGCCGGTGATCTGACTAAGATGGCTACAGCATTTCGACTTGCAATAGAAGCCGGAAGACATGCTTATCTTTCAGGACTTGGAAGAGTTCTTACACGTGGCAGCTCTGCTTCTGACCCACTTACGGGCTTTCTTAGAGATTAAAACTAAGGAGATGATCTTCTATGGAAAATAAATTCTTTGTAGATTCGGAATATCTTTCTCCTCAGGCTCTTGCCAAAAAGCATCTTCTTGAAAATGATCCTTCTTCAAGATTAGATCATATGAAGTATATGAAAGGAATGGAAGAAATAAATTCTGATGTTTGCAGTAAGGTCATAGCAGCTATGGATTTGTATGACTATTCAAAATATACTGCAAAGGATGTTAAAGCTGCTCTTGACCATGAAAAATGCTCTGTTGATGATCTGAAAGCACTCCTCTCTCCTGCTGCTATGCCATTTCTTGAAGAAATGGCGCAAAAGGCTCGACTTATAACAAGCCGTCACTTCGGAAACACGGTATATCTTTTTACACCATTATATATATCCAATTATTGTGAGAATTACTGCGTTTACTGTGGCTTCAACTGTTATAATCATATAAACCGAATGAAACTTTCTCAGGAACAGATAGAGAGCGAAATGAAGGTCATTGCAGACAGCGGAATGGAGGAAATACTAATTCTGACAGGAGAAAGCCGTAGTAAAAGTGATATTGAATATATAGGTAATGCCTGCAAGCTTGCAAGGAAATATTTCAGAATGATAGGACTTGAAATATATCCGGTGAACACTGATGAATATAGATATCTTCATGAATGTGGTGCTGACTATGTTACAGTATTTCAAGAAACATACGATAGAGATAAATATGAAACACTTCATCTGCTTGGACATAAGCGAATATGGCCGTACAGGTTTGATGCACAGGAACGTGCGCTTATGGGAGGTATGCGGGGTGTGGTATTTTCAGCACTTCTGGGACTTTCTGATTTCAGAAAAGACGCTCTTGCAACAGCTCTTCACTTATACTATCTACAGCGAAAATATCCTCATGCAGAAATGTCACTCTCATGTCCGAGACTCAGACCAATTATAAATAACGACAAGATAAATTCACTTGATGTTCATGAAAAACAATTGTGCCAGATAATATGTGCCTATAGAATATTCTTGCCATTTGCCGGTATTACAGTTTCCTCACGTGAAAGCGCAGAGTTTAGAAACGGTATTGTAAAAATTGCAGCAACTAAAATATCTGCCGGAGTATCAACAGGAATCGGAGATCATGAGAGCAAGTACAAAGGCAAAAACTCAGATAAAAATCAAGGCGATGAACAATTTGAGATAGACGACAGCAGAAGTCTTGATAAAATGTATGTGGATATATCGGGCGAAGGTTTGCAGCCAGTGCTGAATGATTATATATATTTATAAAAACAAGGAGCCGTAAAATGAAAAATTTTGATACAACTATGTATTTTATAACAGACAGCACTGGGATGACAGAAGATGAGTTTCTTTTCAGAGTAGAAGCAGCACTAAAGGGAGGCGTTACTCTCATTCAGCTCAGAGAAAAGAAAAAAACTACAAGAGAGTATATTGCTATAGCTGAAAAGGTGCATTCTATAACAAAAAAATATGGTATTCCTCTTATAATTGATGATCGCACTGATGTTGCTTTTGCTATTAATGCAGAGGGTGTTCATTTAGGTCAGTCAGATATGCCGATTGCTTTTGCAAGAAAGCTTTTAGGTGATGATAAA
The DNA here is from genome assembly GCA_947176075.1 of uncultured Ruminococcus sp. Lineage (GTDB taxonomy): Bacteria > Bacillota > Clostridia > Oscillospirales > Ruminococcaceae > Ruminococcus_C. Next base: position 3,564 of record CAMWPG010000079.1, read on the forward strand.
ATAATAGGTGCTACAACAAAAACCGTTTCTCAGGCAATTGAAGCCTGTGCGAATGGTGCTGATTACCTCGGCGTAGGAGCGATCTATCCGACTACCACAAAGGTAAAAACAGTCCTTACCTCAGTAAAAACGCTTTCTGACATTGTAGCTGTTTCTTCTGTAAAGGTGAACGCAATAGGCGGTCTTAATAAAAATAATATAGATATACTTAAAGGTACAGATATAGATGGAATATGCGCTGTTTCTGCAATAATGAAGGCAAATGATCCAGAGATCGCAGCAAGAGATCTTAAAGAAACTTTTATAAAGCTGAAAGGAGAAAAAGCTTGAAAAAAGTATTATCTATTGCAGGAAGCGACTCTTCCGGAGGTGCAGGCATTCAAGCGGATATAAAAACGCTTACCATGAATGGCGTTTATGCAATGACTGCTATAACTGCTCTTACAGCACAGAATACCATGGGAGTATACGATATATGCGAAACTGATCCTGAATTTCTTAAAAAAGAAATAGATGCAGTATTTGAAGATATCTTCCCTGATGCTGTGAAAATAGGCATGGTATCTTCTCCTGAACTTATAGAAACTATAGCGGAAAGACTTAGATATTATAATGCCAAAAATATAGTTGCAGATACCGTTATGATCTCCACAAGTGGAAGTTCTCTTATGAAGCTGGAAACTGTAAATGTAATGAAAGAAAAGCTTTTGCCTATGGCTGATATTATTACACCGAATATTCCGGAAGCTGAGATACTGTCAGGAGTGCATATAGAAAGTAAAAATGACATGAAAAAAGCAGCAATTGTTATGGGAAATTTATTTGGCACAGCTATTCTCTTAAAAGGCGGACATCGAAGTAACAGTGCGGATGACCTTCTTTATGCTGATGAACAGCTTAGATGGTTTAACGGAACTTTCATAAATAATGAGAACAATCATGGCACAGGCTGTACCCTTTCAAGTGCTATTGCAGCGAATCTTGCAAAGGGATATGCTCTTTATGATGCTATATCAAGAGCTAAGAAATATATATCAGGAGCACTCACGGCAAATCTTGACATAGGTCATGGCAAAGGTCCTATGAATCATGCATTTGCTTTAAAAGACTATTTTTCAGAAAGGAATTAAAATTATATGAGAAATTATGCAACGCAGATGGATGCGGCAAAGCGTGGCATTATCACACCTGAAATGAAAGCGGTTGCTTCAAAAGAGTACCGCACCGAAGAGGAAATAAGAGATCTTGTAGCTAAAGGTCAAGTTGCTATATGCGCCAATAAACTTCATAAATCTATTGTTCCTAACGGCGTAGGTTCTATGCTTAGAACTAAGATCAATGTGAATCTGGGCATATCAAGAGATTGTAAAGATTATGATATAGAAATGAAAAAGGTAATGGCGGCCGTTAATATGGTAGCAGAATCAATAATGGATCTTTCCTCTCATGGCAACACTCAGCCATTTAGAAGAAAGCTTACAAGTGAATGTCCTGCTATGATAGGTACTGTTCCGGTATATGATAGCGTTATACATTATCAGAGGGATCTTGCAGAACTTACAGCAAAGGATTTTATAGATGTTGTCAGACTTCATGCAGAGGACGGCGTTGACTTTGTAACTCTTCATTGCGGAATAACAAGAAAAACTATTGAACAGATAAAAAAACATAAGAGAAAGATGAATATTGTCTCACGTGGAGGATCACTTGTTTTTGCATGGATGAATATGACTGGTCAGGAAAATCCATTCTACGAATACTTTGATGAGATACTGGATATATGTCGTGAATATGATGTTACGATATCATTAGGCGATGCCTGCCGTCCCGGTTGTATTGCGGATGCCAGTGACGTATGTCAGATAGAAGAACTTGTGAGACTTGGCGAGCTGACAAAGCGAGCATGGGAAAAGGATGTTCAGGTAATGATAGAAGGTCCGGGACATATGCCGCTTGATCAAATAGAAGCTAATATGAAAATACAGCAGACAATATGCATGGGAGCCCCGTTTTATGTGCTCGGTCCTCTTGTAACAGATATTGCTCCAGGATACGATCATATAACCTCTGCTATTGGAGGTGCTGTTGCTGCAAGCGCAGGTGCAGCATTTCTTTGTTATGTTACTCCAGCTGAACATCTGGCACTACCCAATCTTGATGATGTAAAACAAGGCATTATAGCATCTAAAATAGCAGCCCATGCGGCAGATATTGCAAAAAAAGTTCCTCATGCAAAAGATATTGATGATGCCATGGCAGATGCAAGAAGAAATTTTGACTGGGAAAAGCAATGGGAATGTTCTATAGATCCTGAAACTGCAAAGGCAATACATGATGACAGATCACCTGAAAATCAGGACAGCTGTTCTATGTGCGGAAAATTTTGTGCCGTAAGAAGTATGAATAAAGCTCTTAACGGAGAATATATTGATATTTTATAATAAAAATCTATCCATATAGAAAATCACGTATGGTTAGGATAATGCAGTAGTTGTAAAGAATAAATGGTCAGTTGTAATTGATAAAAAGGAGATATGAAAAATGAAATTTATGATAGCTTGTGCAATGCCTTTTAGAAATTGTGAAGAAGAGACTGAGCGAATTCTTAAAGTACTTGAAGATTATGATTCATGGCCTCCAATAGAAGAAATTGCTATTAAGGCAAATGTTAATCTCCTATTAGCTAAGAAAATATGTCGCATAATTAATTTTGAAAACAATTTGTATAATTCAAGAAAGAAATTGTAATAAAACAGGGTGATAGAAATAGGCAGGTAAAAATGAAAAATCACATCTATATTCTCGATACTACATTTCTTGATGATGAAGAGCGATTCTGCTTGTATTATATGCAGATGTCTGAAAATCGTAGGAAAAAAATCGATGCTTTTCGCTTTATGAAAGATAAAAAGCTTTCTCTCGGCGCAGGCATACTGTTGAGAGAAAGCCTTATGTATGCTGGTGTCACTGACATCAGATTGGAGTATAATAAAAATGAAAAGCCATTCTTGATAGGAGAAGATAACATTTTTTTCAACCTTTCACACTCTGGAAAAATGGCGGTTTGTGCCGTATCCGATCGCACTGTTGGAGTTGACATTGAAGAAGAACAGCATTTTGAGGATAGTTTCTTGCGCTATACGTGCTTTGAAGAAGAGATCAAGTACATACTCACAAATGCAGAATCAATTGACCGTTCATTTACAGAGCTCTGGACTATAAAAGAAAGCATTATGAAATTTTTCGGAACTGGTATTTCTCTTGAACCGAATAAGATATCAATTGATATGAATTCTTCAATAAAGGCTTCATGCGAGAGTTTGGATACCTCTGGTCTACACTTTACTCAATATAAGCTTAGTGGATATGCCCTGACTGTTTGCTCGGAATACGAAAACTTTGCAGATGAACTGGAATGGATATATGTATCAAACTTGAATATAAGATGACTGTAAATATCAATATAATTTTTAATTTTCACCTTCTTATAGCACTGAGTTTATCAGAGATAATATTTGCAATTTTTTTTGTCATATCTTTTCCCTCATTAAAAAGGAAGAAGTGATCTCCATTAACAATGATATATTCGCATTCTCTTTTAAGATACCTCTCCCAGCTTTCCTTGCAGTGTTCAATGTTAATTTCCTTGCTGCCCCTGATTATAGTAATTTTACATTTTACAGGAATTGTCTTATCCGCATCGCAAGAATAATCTCTTAAAGCTATGGAGTCAGCTTTAACTGCAGGAGAAATAAGCTCTATAAGTTCATTTTCAGCAAGTATCTCTTCGCTTGTACCATTTTTTTCTCTAAGGACTTTTTTTATTTCTTCCAGCCCAAAGTTCTCATATTCATAATTTTCATACTTCCAGTTCAGCTCTTTTGAAGCAAGAATAAATATATGCTCCGGCAAAGGCTGATTTTCTCTCATGAGTTTCTGATAAAGTTCAAATGTCACAATACCACCCATGCTGTATCCCAACAGACAGTATGGAACTGAGATGAATTCCTTAATTTGTTCATATGCGTCATCCACAATAGCGCTTATTGAACGTAAAGCTTTCTCATCAAGCCGTGTACCATGTGCTGGATAGTCAAAAGGATGTAAACCAAATCTGCTTCCAAGCTCATTTTTCAGCTCGTAGTATATATTTTTTGAACCATACGCATAGGGAAATGCAAGTATTTCCATAAATTTCCTCCTTATAACATCTAAAAAATTTTATCTAAATCATTCGTTAATAATAGTACTCCATCTTCAGATGTTATGAATTATTTTTTTATAGTGAACAACAAATTTATTTGTAGTTTGCTATTGCCGATACGCACGTAATAGACACAAGTGAGCGAATGTGCGTATCATTTATAATATTATAGCATATAGTAGAGAAAAAAACAATGATATTATAAAAATAAATTTGCCCCCTATTCCTTTATAAATGAATAGGGGGCTTTTGCAAGTTTAAGTACTATTTCCTTTCGATTTTTATTCATACAAGTGATGACTTGAACTGACTGTTATAAAGCTCAGCATACACTCCGTTCTTCTGCATAAGGTCATTATGATTTCCACTTTCAACTATATCACCTTCACTCATCACAAGAATAAGATCAGCATTTATTATAGTAGAAAGACGGTGTGCAATAACGAAGGTAGTCCTGCCTTCCATTAGAATATCCATTGAACTTTGTATCTGCTGCTCAAGACGTGTATCCACCGAACTTGTAGCTTCGTCAAGAATGAGCATTTTTCGGTTTGCTATCATTGCACGAGCTATTGCAAGCTGCTGTCTCTGACCGGATGACAGATTTACACTTTCGTTTATCTCTGTATCATACTTTTTGGGAAGAGTTTTTATGAAATGATATATTCCAACAGATCTGCAAACCTCGTCAAGGCGTTCATCAGTTATATTTTTCTCAGTAAGAATAAGATTCTCACGTATAGTTCCTTGGAAAAGCCATGTGTCCTGAAGTACCATTGCAAATTGCATACGTAGTTCTTCCTTAGATATATTATTTATTGATATTCCGTCAATGGTTATTGATCCTTCATTAATATCATAAAAAC
>CAMWPG010000080.1 GCA_947176075.1 uncultured Ruminococcus sp.
TTTTGATAAAATTATCTCTATATTAAAAGACGTTTTGATCGGTATCTCTGCCATTTCAGGCATAAATTTAGCTAGCACTTTAAGAAAAATGTTTGAAGGTGTTGGAAGTGTTGAAAAATCTTTTATTGGTATTCTTGACGGTATAAAAAACTGTTTTAAAGCCTTTCAAACAGAATTAAAAGCAGAAGCATTGTTAAAAATAGCAAAGGCCATAGGGATTGTTGCTGCTTCTATATTAGTGTTATCAATTATCCCAGAAAACAAAATTGGAAACGCTGTTAATGCCATGGCGATTGCTGTTGCTGGTCTTAGTGCGTTGGCGATTTCACTTGGCGCTATAAAAAAAGATGCTGTGTATATGACTGTTGCATCGAGTGCCATTCTCAAACTGGCCACATCGATAGCTGTTCTTGCTATATCTTTAAAAATAATTGGCAGCATGGACCCTAAAGAAGTAGCGTTAGGCGGCGGTACTGTTATAGCATTGATAATTACGTTAGTCAAAGCATCAAAAGCATTAAACAAAAAGTCAGAGGATATAAAAAACAGCTATAGACCAATAAAAAAGCTGGCATCGGCTCTTGTAGTTTTGGCAACCTCTATAAAAATTATAGGTTCTATGGACTTACCGGATGTTGCGCAAGGTCTTATTTCTATTGTGGTACTATTAGCATCCTTAAGTCTCTTTGCTACTTCTGTTAGTGATGTGGATAATATAACTAAAGCCGCAGCAGCCGTCCTTATATTATCCGCTGCTATTGGAATGTTAGGGTTATCTTGCAGGGCGTTCAATTCTGATCTCATCGGCAACATGGTTTTAGCATTAGGTTCGCTTGCTATGTTATTAACCGAACTTACAATAGCCCTTAACCATATGGGTGAAAAATCATTAGAGAACTCTAAAGGTCTATTCGTGGCAGCAGCTTCAATGCTTGTTCTCGCTCCTGCATTAGCTATTTTGGGTAATCTCGAACTAACAACAATAGGTATTGGACTTTCAGCTATGGCTGGCGCGTTTGCTGTTCTAGGAATATCAGGTAAACTTCTTTCTCCTGTTGCTCCTGCTATTCTTAATTTGGGTAAGTCAATGATGTTTGTCAGTGCTTCTATATTTGTTTTTGGAGCAGGACTAACTTTAATAGGCACTGGTTTAACTACTATAGCCATTGGGTTTGGTTCCTTAGCCGTTGCAGGAGCTGCCGGAGCAACAGCAGTCGTAACCGCCCTTACTATAATTATAGTAGGTATAGCTGAACTTATACCTTTCATTATATCCAAAATAGGCGAAGGCATAATTGCTTTAATAAAAGTCATAAAAAACGAGAAAAAAGCAGTGATAGAAGCTTTTGTGGAAATTATACTTACACTTTTAGATGCGGGTGAAAGATGCATTCCGAGATTAGCTGAAGGCGTATTGACACTTGTTGATTCGGTATTAAAATCGCTGGTCGAGCATACACCATCTATAATTGATTCCATTTTTGATTTCATTATAAAAATAATAGAGGGAATAGCTAAAAATGTACCACGTCTTATAAAAGTGGCTATGAGTATATTTGCTTCTTTCTTTTCCGGTATAATAAACGCACTTAATAGTATGGATACCGAGTCGCTATTACAAGGAACTGCTTGTATTGGGATATTAACTGCTGTAGTAATTGCGCTTGGCACATTAGCTTCTTTTATACCTGCCGCCATGGTCGGTGTACTCGGTATGGGTATAGTTATTGCCGAACTTGCTCTTGTATTGGCAGCTGTTGGGGCATTGGCACAGATTCCGGGTCTTGAATGGTTGATAAATGAAGGCGGTGATTTGCTTCAAGGTATTGGTACAGCCATTGGTAAGTTTGTCGGAGGAATTGCGGGCGGATTTACGAGCGGTGTATCAAGTCAGTTTCCGCAAATCGGCTCTGACCTTTCGGATTTTATGACAAACGTTCAGCCGTTTATATATGGAGCATCAAATATTAAGCCGTCAATGATGGAAGGGGCAAGAGCTCTTGCAGAAACTATTCTTATTCTGACTGCTGCAAATATTCTGGATGGTCTTACTTCATGGTTTACCGGAGGTTCTTCGTTGTCTGATTTTGCGCAAGAACTAATTCCGTTTGGTACTGCCATGAAGCAATTTTCAGAAGAAGTCAAAGATATAGGATCAGATGATATATCCGCTGCCGCAACTGCCGGTAAAATATTGGCTGAAATGGCAGATACTATTCCGAACAGCGGCGGATTACTTGGATTCCTTGCTGGTAACAACGATATGGATGACTTCGGTAAAAAGCTTGTTCCTTTTGGCGAAGGTATAACAGAATTTGCCACAACTGTTGAAGGCATCGAAACCGACGATATTCAAAAGGCTGCCAATGCCGGTAAAACTTTAACCGAACTTGCAGACACTATTCCAAACAGTGAAGGATTACTTGGATTCCTTGCCGGCAACAACGACATAGACGACTTCGGTAAAAAGCTTGTTCCTTTTGGCGAAGCTATTACTGAATACTCTCAGTCGGTGGTTGACCTCAAATCTGATGCTATCCAAAACTCGGTTAGTGCTGCTAAATCATTAGTTGAGATCGCCAACACTCTTGAAAACAGTGGCGGTGTTATAAGCTGGTTTACCGGAGACAACAACCTAGATACTTTCGGCGAACAACTGGTTTCTTTCGGTAAGTCATTCGCAGAATATTACAATAGCGTAAGTAATATAGATGCATCGAAATTAAACGGTGTGATCGTTGAATTCCAAAATCTTGTTGATCTTGCAAATGGCGTTAAAGATGTAGATACAAGCGGTATTTCTAACTTTGCAAAAAATCTTACCGATCTTGGAAACGAAGGCATTGATGGATTCATAAATGCCTTTACCGATTCTAACTCCAGAGTCAGCACTGCGGCTAATACTATGGTCACGACTTTCATCAACGGTGTCAAAATTCAAAATGGTACATTGACTATCGTCTTCACAACAATGGTAAATAGTATGTGTACTGCATTTACAAGTCAGTATCATCAGTTTACCACTATAGGAAGCACTGTGATGACAAAACTTATTGCGGGTGTAAGAATTAAAGATCCAACTTTAAGAAATACATTTGTAACGATCATATCCGGCGGTCTTACTTCAATGCGTAATAAATATACTGATTTTTACGACACAGGTAAGTATCTCGTTGAAGGCTTTGCAAAAGGTATTGACGAATACACCTGGTATGCAGAATCAAAAGCGAGAGCAATGGCAAGCGCAGCAGCAAGGGCAGCTGAAAAAGAACTTGACATCAACTCTCCTTCCAAGGTGGGTTATAGAATTGGCGGTTTCTTTAGTCTGGGATTTGTAAATTCCATTATTGATTACACCGATAAATCCTACGAAGCAGGTACTGTGATCGCATCAGCTGCTAAGGATGGACTATACAGAGCAGTTTCCAACATCCGTGACTTTATAGACGGTAATATTGATTCTCAGCCCACTATCCGTCCTGTTCTCGATCTGTCATCGGTGCGGTCAGAAGTCGGAAAATTGTCTGCTATTCTTAGCAGATCTCAGGCTACGAAGATAAGTACTGCTATAGAGCGTGATATAAGTGCAACAGTTCAAAATAGCGAAAATACTCCTGCTGTGGGCAACAGTTATTCATTTATACAAAACAACTATTCACCTAAGGCTCTGTCAAGAGGTGAAATTTACCGTCAGACAAAGAATCAGTTCTCAGCAATGAAAAGGATGGTGAATATATGATTCATTCGATCATGGTTACCAATCATCTGGGCAATATTATTAAACTTGATTTGACGAGACCCGAACTTTCGGGTTTCATCGTAAAGTCGGTCGATGGTCTTGGTCCGGTAAAAGGCAATATCAATACTGTTGAAGTCGCCACTAATGATGGCAGCGTATTCAATTCCGCTCGTCTGGGCAGCCGAAATATTGTTTTAGATCTGGTATTTTTAGAATACGGCACTGAGTCTATCGAAGATATTCGTCATAAATCATACAAATACTTCCCTGTAAAAAAGAAAGTAAAACTGCTTATAGAGACAGATAACAGAATTTCTGAAACAGAAGGATATATCGAACACAATGAACCAACAATATTCAGCGACCAGGAAGGATGTCAGGTCTCGATCATTTGTCCATATCCGTATTTTTACTCTGCCGGCGCATCTAACACCACTGTTTTTAGTGGCGTCAACTCTTTGTTTGAATTTTCATTCAGTAACGAATCATTAGATGAATCTTTACTTATTATGGGTGAGATCATACCGCAAACAGAACAAGTCGTATATTATAACGGCGATGCTGAAATAGGTATAAAGATCATTATAAATGCAACCGGAGAAGCCTCCGATATAACCATTTTAAATGTGGACACCAGAGAAATTATGAGTATAAATACGAATAAATTAGTATCTTTGACCGGTTCTGGAATTGTCGCCGGTGATGAAATCACCATAAGTACACTAAAAGGAGATAAATCTATAACTCTATTTCGAAACGGTACTCATACTAATATTCTTAATTGCTTGAATAAAAATACTGATTGGTTTCAGCTTGTTAAAGGCAGCAACGTGTTTGCATTTACGGCTGAAACGGGTACACAAAATCTTCAGCTTCGCATCGAAAACCGAGTAATTTACGAGGGGGTATGAATTCATGGATCTGTTGGTTTTAAATACGAATCTCGATGCTGTTTCGGTTATGGATACTTACGAATCGTTTATATGGAACGATCGATACGATCGGCCCGGTGAATTTGAGCTTTATATGTCAATGACGCTTAGCGTTCTTGAATATGCCAAGCAGGATTATTACATTCAAAGCAGAGATTCCGATCATGTAATGATAATTGAAAATATTAAAATCGAATCTGATGTTGAGGATGGAACACATATCACCGTTACCGGACGATCACTCGAATCCATCCTTGACAGACGGATCGTATGGGGTCGGTTGATACTGAATGGTAATCTTCAAAATGAAATAAAAAACTTGTTAAACACTTGCATCATCTCCCCTGCTGATCCAGATAGAAGAATCGATAATTTCATTTTTAAGGAATCTGTCGATCCGTCCATTACAGATCTAACTATCAAAGGTCAGTATACAGGTGACAATCTGCTTGACATTATAGAAAAAATCTGTACTGAACACGGTATAGGGTTTAAAATTACCCTCGATAACGATAAGCAATTTGTATTCGAATTTTATGCCGGAGTAGACAGATCATACGATCAAACGGAACACCCATACGTAGTATTTTCACCAAAGTTCGATAATATCATCAACAGTAACTACATAGAATCCAAAGCTGCCTTGAAAACTGTTACGTTGATCGGCGGAGAAGATCAAGGTTCCGCAAGAAAATACACGACTGTTGGAGGCGGCAGTGGTCTGGATCGTCGTGAACTTTTTACAGATGCTCGTGACATTTCGTCTGATACCGGTGACGGAGTGGTTCTTACTAATGAAGAATATACTGCTCTGTTACAACAGCGTGGGATAGAAAAATTATTAGAAAATACAGACGTTACGTCTTTTGAAGGACAAGCAGAAACAACTGTTATGTTTAAATACGGTGAAGATTTTTCTATCGGTGATATTGTACAAATCGCCAATGAATACGGACACGAAACAAAAGCCAGAATTATCGAGATCGTTACGTCCGAAAATGAAGAAGGAACTTCTGTTTATCCGACATTTGCAACAATAACCGAGGAGATGATATAAATGGTAGAATATGGTTTTTTCGACAGTGTGGATCATGACAGAGTATATAACTCAAAAAACTTTTCAGATTATTTTGAAGGTCTGATACGCGACGGTGTTTATGCTTATGTGGGCGACAAATTTAAAGTAAGTCCAGGAGAAGGGATAAGTGTTATCGTTGGCACAGGCCGTGCAAAAATACTTAATCGCTATGTAAAAAATACATCATTGCTGCCCATTGATATTCAGGCAGCAGATTCTCTATATCCAAGAATCGATGCAATTGTTGTGGGTATAGATACGAACGAACGAATCGGAGCGATCAAGTCTATACAGGGAGTTCCTGGAGAAAATCCTCAGAATCCTGAAATTCCATCCGATGAAAATGTTCTGTATTATGTTTTAGCATATATACGCATCGATGCTAATGCGGCAAACATTTCATTTGAAAATATTCGTGATATGCGTGGTACATCTGAATGTCCTTGGGTTACTTCTATTTTAGAGCCGATAGACGGCAGTGGAATAGCAGACCAGTACAGGGCTATGATAGATAGGTTCGAAGCGGACTCTAAAGAACTTATTGATAAACTTCAATCCAACAAAGAGATCATCAATAATCTCAATTCTCAAGTTGAGGAAATACAGAATTTGAGACAATTAGTTGATGGTATAGTTATGAATATAACACAAGGCGGAATCGCTCAGATGCTTATGGAAGTTAAGGCAGCTCGAACCAGCAGCATTTCCGGTGATGAATTCTCCACTCTTTCCGAGAGACTTGATTCAGATTTTTCATATTTGAAGAAAGTAATGAAAGCTGTTGATGTGATATCATCGTATACTGTAGTTGATATGGAAAAGGGAGACGACATAGAGTCAAACTACTATGCTAATAATACACTGCGCATAAACGGCACAGGCAGCATAGATGCAAGTGCATTTGAACACCGTGAAGATTTCAGCGCATTAGAAGTAAACATCGGCGGCAATGTAGGAGTAGGAGCATTCGGAGGATGCACGGAGCTTAACACGGCAAGTGTGAACTGCTTAAAAATTGGCAGTAATGCATTTATGGGATGCTCTAAGCTCAGCTCTATTACCATAGGCAAAAATGTAACAGAAATAGGATCGGGCATTCTTACAGGCAGCGGATTCTATATCCCAAACGGAGTACGCATTATGTACGCCGGAACTACAACAGAATGGAATGCTATAACTAAGGCGGAGAATTGGATAGGTTACGGTGTCACTGTAGAAAATGGTGTTGTTATATGTACAGATGGAAATGCGGAGGTGTGATATGAAGGGTATTATATTTACAGCAGATGGCGTAAAGTGTATTTTTGATGAGGCTGAGAAACTTGAAAATATCCAGTCAGGTGAATCGGCAGATGTTATATTTGGTAAGATTCAGAAGTGGTTTCCGTACTTTAGCGAATTCAGTTCGCTTTTTGACAGTAACGGAAATCTGATATTGCCAGCTGATGTTACTGCTACTGATCCTTCCGGTAAAAGTGTTAGTCTTTGCAGCATGAAAATATCTTTATCCAAATCGCAAAGCGACATCACTGAATTGCAAAGATCTTTGGGAATGACAAAAGGCAAAAATCTTCTCAAAAATACAGCCGCTACAACCACTGAAAGCGGCGTAACATTTACACGAAATTCAGATGGAAGCGTTACTTGCAATGGCACAGCAACGCAACATATAGATATTTCAATTAATAAATTAAAGCTTCCACCCGGTAAAACATTCATACTAACTGGTTGTCCCGCTGAAGGAGACTCATCTAAATATTTCCTTTACGTTAAAAAATCAGGAACAACAACTTATTATAGTGACGTTGGCGATAGCCCTGCGGGTTATCTGCTTACTACAGCTTCCGGGCCACCAGAATTATATGAGTTTGGAATTTTCATTAAATCTGGTCAAAAAGTCAGCAATCTTACATTTTATCCTATGCTTATACATAGGGATGACTATGTTTATCCCAACGACTATGAACCCTATGTGGACGACCTGCAAACTCAGATAAACGAGTTAAAAGCACAGATCGCTGTTTTAATGACTGCAAATAATACGGAGGAATGAGCATGAGTATTTTTTTTAAACCAATAACCGCACTTGAAGCTTTTCTTGGCAAGATAGCCGGTATATACGATGGCAAGCTGCCAAAGCCGATCACAAGATGTCAGCTTTTACTTAAAAAAATCGCACAAAATCAAGCGATCACGCAAGAATCACTTGGCATGAAAAAGAGTAAGAATATGCTGAAGATCACGGCTAAGACCACCACAAAAAACGGTGTGACGTTCACTGTGAATTCTGATTTTAGTATTACCTGTAACGGCACTGCAACAGCAGATTCAACTCTTGATCTATGCTTTATAACGCTGCCTCAAAACGTAAAGTATACTCTTACCGGATGTCCCGTAGGTGGCAGTAATAGTACATACAAGTTATATTTAATTGATACGATCGAATGGACCAGACTGCCGCAGGATAAGGGCAGCGGCATAACATTTAGTCCGTCTGACACCGTTATGTGGAAGGCAGCTATCAAAATCAGCAGTGGTCAGATCTGTGATGATCTTACATTTTATCCAATGCTCAGAAAGACCGATATGTATGATGATGATGCAGAATACGAGCCTTTCTCAGCAGATTTGCAAACGCAGATAAATGAATTAAGAGAACAGATCGTATCGGCTTCGGCGGTGAATACAACAGTTTTAGATGCACAGGACGGTGATAAAACAGAATGAAAGGGATCATAACAGTTATAATTTCAATTTTATCTGCATCAGGAATATTGGGAATCGGAACAAGAGCTATTCTTGCACGTCTGAAACGTCAGGAAACCA
>CAMWPG010000081.1 GCA_947176075.1 uncultured Ruminococcus sp.
CCAATGAAGAGATATATTATAGTCTTATTGATATTGTAAAGGATGAAGCTGTAAAAAAGGCTGCACCTGACGGCAAGAAAAAAATATATTATATCTCAGCAGAATTTCTTATCGGTAAACTGCTTTCAAATAATCTTATAAATCTTGGACTTTATGATGATGTAAAGACTGTACTTGCTGAAAATGGCAAGGACATATGTGAAATTGAAGAGGTGGAGCCTGAGCCGTCTCTTGGTAACGGCGGTCTTGGCAGGTTGGCGGCTTGTTTTCTTGATTCTATAGCTACACTTGGTCTTTGTGGCTCTGGAATAGGGCTTAATTATCATTACGGACTTTTTAAGCAAAAGTTTAATGCAAATCTTCAAACTGAAGAGCCGAATCCATGGATAGAAGAAAAAAGCTGGCTTACTAAAACTGACAAAACTTATACAGTAAATTTCCGTGGTTTGAGTGTAACATCAAGGCTCTACGATATTGACGTTACTGGATATAATAATTTCACAAACAAACTTCATCTTTTTGATATTGAAACTGTTGATGAATCCATTGTAGAAAATGGAATAGACTTTGATAAAGAGGATATTGAGAAGAATCTTACGCTTTTTCTCTATCCTGATGACAGTGATGATGCAGGCAGACTGTTGCGTGTATACCAGCAGTATTTTATGGTAAGCAGCGGTGCGCAGCTTATCCTTGATGAATGTGTTGCCAAAGGTTCAAATTTATACGATCTTCCTGATTATGCTGTCATACAGATAAATGACACTCATCCTACAATGGTTATTCCTGAACTTATCAGACTGCTTTGCGAAAGAGGTATAGAGCTTGATGATGCTATTGATATCGTAAGCCGCACTTGTGCTTATACTAATCATACGATTCTCGCAGAGGCTCTTGAAAAGTGGCCTATTGCTTACCTGAAAAAGGCTGTTCCGCAGCTCGTTCCTATCATTGAAATTTTGGACGATAAGGTGCGCAGAAAGTTTGAAGGCGAAAAGCTTGCTATTATCGACAAAAATGATTGTGTTCATATGGCACACATATGTATTCACTATTCTTATAGTGTAAATGGAGTAGCTTCGCTGCACACCGATATTCTAAAAGAGACTGAGCTGGCTGATTTTTATAAGGCTTATCCTGACAAATTTAATAACAAGACAAATGGTATCACATTTAGAAGATGGTTGCTGCACTGTAATCCTGAACTGACAGAATTTATAACATCGCTTATAGGTGATGGATTTAAGAAAGATGCTAATGAATTAAATAAGCTTGTTGATTTTGCAGATGATGAAAAAGTTCTTAAAAAGATTCTTGAAATTAAATCGGACTGTAAAAAGGAACTTTGTCAATATCTGAAACGTACACAAAACATAGAAATAAACGCTGATTCTATTTTTGACATTCAGATAAAGAGATTACATGAATACAAGCGTCAGCAACTAAATGCTCTTTATATTATTCATAAATACCTTGAAATAAAATCCGGCAAAAAGCCTACTACTCCTATAACAGCAATTTTTGGTGCGAAGGCTGCTCCCGCTTATGTAATTGCGCAGGATATCATTCATCTGATACTTTGCTTGCAGGAAGTTATTAATAATGATCCTGAAGTAAGTCCATATTTAAAGGTCATAATGATTGAAAATTACAATGTTACTAATGCTGAGCATTTGATTCCTGCCTGCGACGTATCAGAGCAGATCTCGCTTGCATCTAAGGAGGCTTCCGGTACTGGAAATATGAAATTCATGCTTAATGGTGCTGTTACTCTTGGCACTGAAGATGGCGCAAATGTTGAAATTCATGAGCTTGTTGGCGATGAAAATATTTATATTTTCGGCGATTCCAGCGAAACTGTTGTAAAGCGTTATGCAGAGGCAAGTTATGATGCATCTTCGTATTACGAAGATGATGAGGATATTAAAGCTGCTGTGGACTTTATAACAAGTGACGAACTCCTTGAAGTTGGCAGTGAGGAACATCTTGAAAGATTAAAAAATGAACTCATAAATAAAGATTGGTTTATGACTTTCCCTGATTTTAAAGATTATGTTGAAAAGAAAGAACTTGCTTTCCATGAATATGAAGATAGAATGGTATGGGCAAGGAAAATGCTTATAAACATCAGTCAGGCGGGCTATTTTTCATCAGACAGAACTATTGCTGAATATAATAGAGATATTTGGCATCTTGGCTGATAATATATGATTATATCAGATTTTTCATAGATTTTCCCTTTCACAAAAACGAAAAAGCCATCGATTAAGTCGATGGCTTTTTCGGCATTTACACAAATAAATTATAACTGCTAAATTCTGTATCTATATTTTTTATAAATAATAAATGGAAAAGCTGATGCGATAAAACTCGCATCAGCCTTGACCAATGAGGAAAATGAGGAAAAAGAATACGCAACAAAAACGTTTATAAAAAATAATTATAACGCTTTACTTTGTTGACAATATATATTATAATATATTTATAGTAATTTGTCGAGTAATATTATTGCCCTAACACATGACGATATTGCCCTGATTATTATGGTAAACGTCAAAAATGATTTGACGTTTACTATAATTTTACAATATTTGGAGGAATTATAAAATGTCACAGCATAATCGTAAAATAATAGGATCTAATGACAGATGTATATTCGGTACACCTTCTGAGCTTGCGATAAACGGTCTTTTTTATTTGCAGGAGATAGGAATGATTTCATGCGCACCGGGATTTCACAAAAAATTTGACTCTATTGATTCATTCTTATTTCTTATAGTTATTAGCGGTGTCGGTATCTTTAATTATAATAATAATGTTTATAATCTTAAACCTGGATGTATTGTATGGATAGACTGTAATTTAGGATATTCATATATCAGCAGTAATGAAAAACCTTTGCTTATATCATGGATACATTGTAATAGTGTCGCAATGGGTAAGTTGTGTTCATTTTTCCAAAATAAGCATGATGACATTCTTATTAACATAAAAAAATTTCAGCCTTTTATTGATATATTCAGTAATATAGAGCGAATAATGTTAGAGAAAAAAACAAATTATGAGTATGATGTTTCTCTTAAAATTCACGCACTAATAAATATGGTGACAGCATTTTCTCAAGAAACTGATGGCATTTCTAATGCAGTTAGTTCTATAGCAGAAAAAGGAGCACTTATCAGAGAATATATTGAGCAGAATTTCAATCATAAGATAACTTTAGATGATCTTAGCCGTGAATTTTGCGTAAGCAAGTATTATATGTTGAGATCATTCAAGAATCAATATGGTATGACTATAATACGATACCTGCAATCGTGCCGAATACAACATGCTAAGAAGCTTCTGAAATTCTCAGATATGCAGATAGAAGCTATAGGAAGAGCCTGCGGAATTGATGATGTAAGTTATTTTAATAAGTTGTTTCGTTCATATGAAGGTGTAACAGCAGGACAATTTCGAAAAAAATGGAAAAATTAAAATAAATAAACAAGTGAAATTAAAATATATAAAAAAGCTTGCAATAATAATAAAAATATGGTAAAATAGTAGATGATTATTTAGCAAGGACGGTAAGGGCATTTTTGAAAAAAATTTTTTCAAGCTCGTTTTGAGAAAGCGGCAGCGATTTAAGATTTTGCACGCTTGTTTTCGGATCGCTCCACGGACTGTCTGTTGCAAATAAAATTTTATCTGCTCCGTGTTCACGGATAATAGATAGTATAATATCAGGGTCTGTAAATTCCATAACATAAGCAGTATCAAAGTATACAGGAAATCCGCAAAGTTTTTTGAGCACTTCATCGTACATTTTAAATCCGCCTGCGTGAGCCAGAATTATGCGTGGCTGCTTCGGTATATTTCCCTTGTAAACAGCATCAAACATACGTAGTATTCTGTCCGGTGTACACTTTGGCTCACCTTGACATCCATCGTCAACTCCTGCATGGGTGACTACAGCAAGTTTTATGGACAGAGCATATCGTATTATTTCTATATAGCGATTATCGTCAATGAATGCATCCTGATAATCTGGATGAAGCTTTATACCATAAAGTCCCATTTTTTTTATTTCGTCAAGGTGTTCAAACGGAGTTTCGTCAGCAGGATGTATTCCTCCAAAGGAATATATTTTCTCAGTATTGTTAAGAGTGCTTGCAAACTCGTTTATCTTTTTAAATTGGGATGGCTTTGTTACTACAGGAAGTATCACGCTCTTATCGATATTGCCATTATCCATAAGAGAAACAAGGCTTTCAACTGAGCCGTCACCATATGGTTTATAGCCTGATTTTGCAGCTAAAAAGTCAATGGTTGGTTTTGCAATGGCATTTGGAAATACATGAGTATGGAAATCAATAATCATTTTTGGTTTTCTCCTTAGATTTATACTTCTATTTATTATACTACCACAGCAGATATTTTTCAAGTACTTTCTACAAAAAGTACGATAACTTAATTTTAAAGGAGAATATATAGCATGGAAAAAAGATATTATCAGCAAGAAGTCGAGACAATGTCACGTGAGGAAATGAAGAAGCTTCAGGAAGAACGCTTTTTAAAGCAGGTGAAGCATGTTTATGAGAATGTACCATATTACAGAAAGCTTATGAATGACAAAGGGCTTACATTAGACAGCATAAGCTCACTTGACGATATAGCAAAGCTGCCGTTTCTTACAAAGTCCGATCTTCGTGACCAATATCCTTATGGTCTTTTAGCAACTGATTTGAAAAATTGCGTTCGTATTCAGTCTACTTCCGGTACAACAGGCAGACGTGTAGTAGCATTTTATACTCAGGAGGATATTGATATCTGGGAAGAATGCTGCGCAAGAGCTATTGTAGCTGCCGGCGGTACAAACCAAGATGTTTGCCATGTATGCTATGGTTACGGTTTGTTCACCGGAGGACCAGGTCTTAACGGAGGATCTCATAAGGTTGGTTGTCTTACACTTCCGATGTCCTCAGGCAATACTGAAAGACAGATCCAATTTATGATGGATCTTCAATCTACAATTCTTTGCTGTACACCATCTTATGCTGCATATATTGGTGAAACTTTAAAGGAAAAGGGATATGGTCCGCAGGATAACAGCCTCAAGGCAGGCATATTCGGAGCAGAGCCTTGGACAGAGGAAATGAGACGTGATATTGAGCAGACTCTTGGCATCAAGGCATATGATATCTACGGACTTACAGAAACATCAGGTCCTGGCGTTTCATTTGAATGCGAAGAGCAAACTGGTATGCATATCAATGAAGATCATTTCTATGCAGAAATAATAGACCCTGAAACAGGCGAGGTACTGCCGGAAGGTGAAAAAGGTGAACTGGTATTTACATCGCTAACTAAAGAGGCGTTCCCACTTATAAGATATCGCACTCGTGACATATGTGTACTTTCAAGAAAGAAATGTTCATGCGGACGTACGCTTATTAAAATGTCAAAGCCAATGGGAAGAAGCGATGATATGCTTATTATTCGTGGTGTAAATGTATTTCCGTCACAGATAGAGACAGTTCTTCTTAATGAAGGTTATACCCCAAATTATCAAATTGAAGTTAATCGTGTAAATAATACAGATACTTTGGATATTAATGTAGAACTTAATCCTGAGGAATATAAGGAAGCGAACTCTGTTCTTGAAATTCATGAGAAGAAGCTGGCTTCTGCTATAAAAACAATGCTTGGTATCTCTCCGAGGGTACATCTTGTAGCTCCTAAGACTATTGTGCGAAGCGAAGGCAAAGCTGTACGTGTTATAGATCACCGTAAACTTCACGACTGATAATAAATATATTAAAAGTCAGTATGATTATAATATTATGAAAAAGTGTGGGGAAAGAATATGAAGATCCAGAAAAAATTCAAAAGCTGTCTTAGCACATTTATGTGTGCTGTTATTGCCGCAGGTATATTCACAGGTGCGTCAACTTTAGAAAGCATAGATGCAAATGCAGACAATTCAGACAGCAAATATAAAATAATGTGTATTGGCGATTCCATAACAGACGGTTATATCGATTCCAATAATGGGTATAGAAAGTACCTTTGCTACTATTTGGATCAAAATTATATATCATATGATATGGTAGGAGCGAAAAACAACTGGACAAATGAGGCTGAATATAACTGGAACGGTATAAATATAAAATATGACCCTGCACATTGCGGATACAGCGGCTATGCAATTAAGCAGTACAATGGCAGAAGCGGTTTGTATGAGACGTTATTCAGCGGCGAAAATCTTATAAAATCAAATGATCCTGACATCATACTTCTGCAAATTGGAACAAACGATCTTCTTGATGCACGTTTAGATATTGTTTCAAATACGGGGGACATTACAAGTGAAACAACAGCTATTCAGAGACTTGAAAGTCTGGTTGATGAGATCATACTGAATATGGACAATACAGATATGCTGTTTTTGGCAAGTATACCGGATATTGATGCTGAGATTCGTTCTGACTGGCTGAGTTCATACGGATATATTTTAGGAGTAAATACAAGCAATACCACTGAATTGCAAAGTAAGGTTGATGAATGTATAGACAACTACAATGCAGGAGTTAGGGCTTTGGTGGAAAAGAAAAAGTCAGAAGGTATCAATATCGGTTTTGCAGACGTTAACAGCGCAGTGGATATGAAAACTGGACTGTATGATGGTGTTCACCCAAATGAAGAAGGATATGCCGCTATGGGTAAGTTGTGGAGTGACACTATAAAATACTATACAGACAATTCAGAAATAGTAACAACGCAAACAGAAACTACAACTACCACTGAAACTACTACTACAAATACTATAGAAACTACGGTTACTACCGAAATTACTACTACAAATACTACAGAAACTACGGTTACCACCGAAATTACTACTACAAATACTACAGAAACTACGACTATCACCGAAACTACTACTACAAATACTACAGAAAATACAGCCACAACAGAAACTTCTGCAACTACAACCACTAAATCCGATCTTGGTGATTTGAATTGGGATGGTAAGGTAGACATGTCTGATTGTATTGCACTGCGAAAATATCTTATAGGAGTAACAAGTATATACAATATAAATGCAAAAAATGGCGATATGGATCAAAATGGTAGATTAAACATATTTGATGCATCGCTGCTTATGGAAATAATAATAAATGATATGAGCATAGTATAAGCCTTTGCATTATGATAGAAATTATTGAGTGTATCGTACAAATTTAAAATAAATCAAATTAAGGCAATACCGTACAATTTTTGTACAGTATTGCCTTAATTATCGTATATGCAGAAACTATAATTAAACTACACCAATGCCCCAAATTGTAAACTCTGTTCCTGAATTTTCCACATTTATAGAAACGTCAAGAATACCTGAATTATTCTGAATATAAGCAACATATGCTTCTGGGACGCCCCATGCATAAAGCTTGTTTCCGCTAATCTTAGAAGTTTTGCCGTTTACAGTAACGTTTATATTACCAAAAGACGAATCATCCTTTGCACTATAAACTATAAATATACCTTTACCTTGTGTGGAAAATGTAATTGGTATATTTCCTTCTCCAACATTATGTTTTAATGTATATGGCAGTGTAGCATAACCTCTGTCTGTTTGAATAAATGAACCTGCATTAAAATTTTTCAGTTCACTAAGCGAAGCGATCGAACCTGTAGAATATTCAGTTCCGTAAACAGTTTTTGACGGAATTGTATAACTGTTTGATTTATTAATGCTTTCGTTTTTTTGCCTTGCTCTCGATAAAATTATGATCGAAAATCTACGCACAAATCCTATGAACACAAGTTCTAAGACAATACCGCATAAAGCATACTTAACGTTTTTTTGCGTTGTGCCTTAATTTGTCTGTTCTTGTGAAGTTTCAGATGTAGTTACAACAAGGGATTCTATAGTTGTTGCTGTTGTTGTCAATGCAGGTTCTTTATTATAATTACTAAATGTAATGCATCCACCCATGTTATCCATTCTGAATTCTGCAATACTACCATCGCTGTTTAAATTTAATATATATTTTTCTCCATCTATTTCTCCTTCTATCTCAATGAGACCATCTTTTTTATTGCCGGATATGCTTTCTGTTTCAGCAACAGAATCTACTGCTTTGATAAGCTCTGTCAAAAGTGCCTTTGATGGCAAAGCTGCCTGTGGTACGGAAAACGATAATCCCTTATAGGAAGCTTCTGCATTATCACCGCTGAAATCAAGCTGCAAACCCGATACTTCAGATGGTGAATCAAAACAAACGCTCCATATTCCTGCATCATATCTTGTAAGAATGCCTTCCGCTGTAAAATCATCAAGCTCAAGTGTCATGTCAGCAGAAAAGCATCCGTCAAGTTTTTGTTCAGTATTGACCGAAGAACTTACCGGATTTTCGCATGCCGTAAAAATAACAAAGCCCGTAACAGCAGTCAGAGTCATTATCAGTCGTTTCATCATATCAAATCTCCTTTATAATATTATCAATGATTTAATCGTCGATTTAACATCTTTATTTATATTTTATCCTCAATTTTTATAAAGACATCAGGAATACACTCT
>CAMWPG010000082.1 GCA_947176075.1 uncultured Ruminococcus sp.
GATTATAGCAATCTTTTTTTATGTCTCTTTTTATATCGTCAAATGCATCTGCAATATAAATAAAGCATCCCATATGAAATCCGATAGTACGGAGCTTTTCTTCCCATACATCTTCTTTAAATGCAAATATTTCAGCCAAAGCATTTCCAAAACATAAAGCAGGCAGCATAGGATCTAAGCAGCTATCCTTTTCAAGTGTATAGAGCTTTTCAAGCTCCATTTCAATAACATTTATTTTTCTAATATATTTATCCTTTAAAGCTTTGTCTTTCTTGGATATTATCTTTCCAAGAAGTCTTTTGAAATGACTTCCTTCGTCTTTCCAGTCGTCATCAAACTTATATGCAGACATAAGCAAGCACATTTCAGCAGCATACTGAGTTACCTCACTGCGAATAAATGATTGTTTTTTTAAAGGATGCGCAATACACACAGAAGATGACAAAGCGCTGCATGGTTCATATAGACTATCAAGCAGAATTGCAAGAAATGTAAAATCATAGCTCAGAAAAAATTGTCCGAAAGCTCCGAAGCATTCTCTGAGTGAACGGCATAGTCCGCAGTAATAAGTACGATATTCGTCAAATTCTCTGAATTTAAGCTCAGGCTTACATATTTGAATATATCCGTACATAGCTCAGCTCCGCTTCATAAAAGAATTTTTGCATTTTGGACAGGTGATCTCTATTTTGCCCTTGCCTTTAGGCACCCGAACCTTTTGCAAGCAGTTTGGGCAGACAAATATTTTATGTGAAGAGTTCCTATTTTTGAATGTATTATAAAACCATGTCCGAACAGGAGCAGCTATTTTCTGAAATTTTCTGTTCTCAGCCCTTCTTTTTTCAATATTCTTAGATAGAATTCTCGTAAGCAGAATAATCACTGTGATAAATTCTAAAATATCAAGCCAGTAGCATTTTGTTATCAGGCGAATGATAATAATTATTAAATATAAAATAAGTATGAAGCGATTAAGGTCATCATAACCGTAACGCCCACTAAAAAATCTGTCAAGTCTTTCTTTGAATTTCATAGTAATGCTCCTTTCCAAGCGAATACATACATCTATTATATCACATTTATATCAATATGAAAATAAGAAATGAAAAATTTCACTTTTTTTTCATATAAATCAATCCTCCTCTATTTTGAGGAGAATTGATATTATTAGACCTCCTCGGGAACTGGAGAAGTACCGGATTCCGCAGAATATTTTGTGCTGAGCGAAGTGACTCGAACGCCGCACTACTTTGTGTAATGCAAGGAAGAGTCACAAAGCACAGCGCAAAAAAGGCAAGGAAGATGGTGCTTCGGAAGTTTCCGAGGAGGTCTATTATAATAATCACTCTGCAAGTCTGCCCAGCCAGCTTCGGCGTTTTTCTGCATCTTTTTTAGCTTTAAGAGTAAGTTTACCTGCTTTACTGAATCTAAGCTCTCCTGAAATAAATTCATCAAAATCAAGAGACGGCGCATTACTGTCAAGAATAAGCATATTTTCACCCTGCTTTTCAAACTCCGGACAAAATCTGAAAAGCTGCCAATAGCCAGATTTGACCGCTTTAGCCTGCTCGTGCTGAGAGCTTCCAAGCCCTGCCTTTATGCCGTGGCTTATGCATGGAGAATATGCTATTATAAGCGATGGTCCATGATAACGCTCAGCTTCTGTCATAGCTCTTATGGTTTGAGCTGGGTCTGCGCCCATTGCGACCTGAGCTATATATACATTTTTATAAGTCATCATCATTGCAGCAAGATCTTTTTTAGCAGTTTTTTTGCCTCCTGATGAAAATTTAGCCCGTGCTCCTGCCGGAGTAGACTTTGAAGCCTGACCGCCTGTATTGGAATAGACCTCTGTATCAAATATAAGAATGTTTATATCACATCCGCTTGACATTATATGATCTATGCCGCCAAACCCGATATCATATGCAAAGCCATCGCCTCCAAATACCCAGAATGATTTTTTGGAAAGATATTCACTGTTTCTTTTAAGCTCCTCTGCTTCAAATGTCTCATCCATTTCAATTGCTGATACAAGATTCTCGCTTGCCTTTTGGTTGGCGCTGCCGTCATTATAGGTATCAAGCCATATACCTATTGCATTTTTTGCTTCAGAAGAAATATTTTCATAAGACATAAGTTTTTCTGCAATACGTTTTAATCGTAATCTAACAGCTTCATGGGCTATTGCCATACCAAGTCCAAATTCCGCTCCGTCCTCAAATAGAGAATTAGACCACGCAGGACCTTTTCCGCTTTGAGCAAGACAGTATGCGGCAGATGGAGAGGAATTGGCCCAGATGGATGAACAGCCTGTAGCATTAGCTATATACATTCTTTCACCAAAAAGCTGAGTTGCAAGCTTTGCATACGGTGTTTCTCCACAGCCGGCACAAGCACCGTTGAATTCAAGAAGCGGCGTTTTAAGCTGACTGCCTTTCACGGTATCTATTTTAAAATTACATCTTGCTTCTTCTTTATCAGGAAGACTTTTTCCATAGTCGAAATATATCTGACGTTCTTCTTTTTGAGAAGCCGGTATCATCTCAAGAGCCTTTTCTCCCTTTTTGCCAGGACATACTCCAGCGCACGAACCGCAGCCGGTGCAGTCTGTTTCAGAGATAACTATTGAAAAATTGTATTTATTATCACCTTTTATTCCTACCATAGGAATATATTTCATTCCGCTCGGTGCATCATCTTTTTCCTGTTCAGTCATTACAGCAGGTCTTATAACTGCATGAGGGCATACATATGAGCAGCGACAGCACTGAATACAGTTTTCAGGCTTCCATACCGGAATTTCAGTGGCAGTATTGCGTCTTTCATGCGCAGTTGCTCCCGGTGGAAAACTTCCATCTTTGTATGGCAAAAATACTGATACAGGCAATTCATTTCCACATTGTGCTATGACGGGCTTCTGTATATTTTTAACATATGATATTATTTCCGGTCTGTCTGGAAGCAATTTTTCATCAAGCGGAGTAATGCCGGCACTTTCCCATTCCTTTGGAACGCTTATTTCACGCACTAACTCCATTCCCATATCTATTGCGTCAAAATTCATACGAACTATCTTTTCACCTTTTCTGCCGTAAGCTGATTCAGCAGCCTCTTTCATGAGCTTCTTTGCTTTATCCGCTGGCATAATGCCCGTTATCTTAAAAAAAGCAGCCTGCAAAATAGTGCTTATTTTGCTGTTAAGACCAATCTTCTTTCCGATTGAAAGAGCGTCTATTATAAAAAAGCGTATATTGTGCGTGTATATATAATTTTTTACCTGTTCCGGAAGATAATCACTCAGTTCATTTTCTTTGAAGCCGCAGTTAAGAAGGAATATTCCGTTGTCCTTTACTTCCTCTACTATCCTGAACTTGTGCATATATACAGGATTATGACACGCTGCAAAGTCCGCTTTTTTAATAAGATACGGCGCATGAATCTGAGACTTTCCGAACCTCAAATGTGATATTGTAAGTCCACGTGATTTTTTAGAGTCATATTCAAAATACGCCTGCACCTGCATATCAGTATTGTCGCCGATAATCTTTACAGAAGATTTATTTGCACTAACGGTTCCATCACCGCCAAGTCCCCAGAACTTACACTGAAAAATATCATTGCAAATTGTATCGATATTTTCTATATCCGTAAGCGAAAGTCCTGTAACATCGTCATTTATGCCTATAGTAAATTTATCCTTTTCAATGTTACATAATACAGCAGCGATCTGTGACGGCGTTGTGTCTTTAGAGCTGAGTCCGTATATACCTGAAAATACAAAAATGCCTTTAAACCTGCTTTTACTGATAGCAGCTGTAACGTCGAGATAAAGCGGCTGTCCTGCTGCGCCCGGTTCTTTAGTTCTGTCGAGAACAGTTATCTGACGCACAGTCGTCGGGAGCTTTTCAAGAAAGTTCTCCGTGCAGAACGGTCGATACAGTCTTACCTTGATAAGTCCGAATTTCCTGCCGCCTTCAATACCGTTAAGATGGTTTACAGTTTCAAGTGCCGTTTCACAAACGCTTCCCATTGCTACGATTATATGCTCAGCCTCAGCACTTCCATAGTAATTGAACAGATCATAATCTGTACCAATGGCATTGTTTATTTTATTCATTGCACTGCGTACGATATCAGGAAATTCAGAGTAATGAATATTTGATGCTTCTCTGTTTTGAAAATAAATATCAGAATTCTGAGCACTGCCCATTATCTTCTTATGTGCAGGATTAAGTGAATTTTTTCTAAAAGCTATAAGTGCATCGTTGTCTATAAATTCTTTAAGCATATCATAATCCCAAACCTCTATCTTCTGCATTTCATGTGATGTTCTAAATCCATCAAAGAAATGTATACAAGGCAGTCTGCCATTTAAGGCTGCCATGTGAGCCACAGGCGCAAGATCCATGACTTCCTGCACACTGCATGAGCATAGCATAGCAGCTCCTGTAGGACGACAGGCATAAACATCAGAGTGATCGCCAAATATAGAAAGTGCATGAGTAGCAATCGTTCTTGCTGCAACATGAAAAACTCCCGGAAGCATCTCGCCGGCTATCCTGTATATATTAGGCAGCATCAGAAGCAGCCCCTGAGATGCTGTAAATGTCGATGTCAAAGCACCTGCTGTCAGGCTGCCATGAACTGCTCCGGCTGCACCTGCCTCGGATTGCATTTCTATTATCTTCACAGTCTGTCCAAATATATTTTTTCTTCCTGCGGCAGACCATTCATCCATATATTCCGCCATTCCTGACGATGGAGTTATAGGATAGACCGCTGCTGTCTCCGTATATGCGTATGCAACATGAGCTGCCGCCTGATTTCCGTCCATAGTTTTATTTTGCCTTTTCATAAAATACCTCTTTTCTATTAAATATATAATGCAATACCGCACAAAGCCCAAAGGCATATTTTGTGCGGTGCTGCCTAAATATTATGCCCCTTAAAAGGTTATTATATGAAAAAACCGCCTGTGGTAAATAAAATCACCACAGGCGGTTTGATATTTTAAAGATTAAAAATCATGCCTTGTTCTTTGCTGCGCCAACTATGTAAAGCACAGGAAGAATCATACCTATAATAAAGCTGGTAAATGGAAAACCATTACCTGCTATAACGCTTATTATAGTGCTGATAAGACTGCAAGCAATTACACTGATGCCACATATCATACAAGTGTTTGCTTTTTCAGGTGCGTTGCAGTTCTTAACACCCATAATTCCTGCAACCAACTCTATAACAGAACCTATGACACTGATAACTACAGATGCGTACAGCATACCAGATGATAATCCCATCGCTGCAAGTGTTGCCACACCAGCAATAGCAAGAAGAGAAATAATAATTCCAAGGCTACCGCCCACTATCATAATGATACCTGTTACTTTAAGAAAATTTGAACCCTTTGCTTCCATCTTTTTACTCCTTACATAATAAAATGTTTTTTAATGTGCTATGCACACATATAATTATATATTATATCATAAATCTATCAAAACATCAATACATTCAATAAAAATACTTAAAAAAATATATTTTTACACATATTAAGTTATTTTTCTTATTTTTTCTTCATAAGCACATCTTTCATAACAGCAAGATCGAAGATATTAACTCTGCCGTCAGCATTCATATCACCCTGTATCATATCAGCTATATTTCCATTGCAGCATAGCCATTTCTGAAGTGTAACGGCATCCATTATGCTAAAGCTCCCGTCTGAGTTTACATCTCCTCGAAGAGTCTCTTCCTCTGTAAAATTCGCCTGCAATGTCATTGCCTCAGAAAGCGTTATTGTAAGCTCTGCTTCGCCACTGATTATATCCCCAGTCCAGCCTTTAAATTCTGCTTTATTATCAGGCATCGCCGTTACCTTTACAGGGCAGTCAGAATAATATCTGCCGCTCCACTCGCCTGATAATGTATCTGGTATTATAGAGTTTATCATTATTCTTCCACTGCCATTTGTTTTGAGAGTTATTGTTTGAAGAGTTCCCTCAAGACCTGAAAAGTTTTTCATATCTTCCAAAGTATATTCAGAACGTTCGCTAAAAAATGTGCGTATATTTTTAAGCGTTGTTTCTCTGTAAGTCATTCTGTTATAGGAAAGATTACTTTCAGGCGTTCCTCCAAAATATCCCCACCATCTAAGCTGACTGTTTGCAAGAAATTCCGTATACTCTTCACTGTAACGATTTATAAGAGGATCGATCTTATCCATTGACATAATTTCATTTGCATAATCGCAGTAAACAGCAGCAAATCTGTTCCTGAAATCCTCATTTTTCATAAGCTGTATAAAGAGATTTGTAGGCGTATATTTACCGCATTTATTTACTATATGTTCAAAGCTATCGTATGCATATCCCTGTACACCGCCAAAATTTTCATAGGTTGCACCCATTGTATAATCAAGATCAAACGTTATGAATCTCCACTTACCATCGCTGTACGGATTGCCCGATATTTCAGCGCCTGTATTTCTCCATACACCGAAATTATAATTTGGCCAGTCATATGTTCCAAGATAAATTCCTGCTGCATAATGCTCAATAAGACTGTCTATATCCAGGAAATCACATACTGCTTTGTAATTTGTTTCATTTGTGAGATCTTTTTTACAGTAGGAATACATAAAATTATTAAATTCATCCATTTCTTCCTGAGTTCCCTCTTCTAGCTCCCAATTTTTTATCATAGCGACATTTTTCTTAGGAATGCCATAGTTTGACTCTATAAAGTAATCTGAAAATTTCTCAGCCATCTGATAGCTGCCCCAGTATTCTCCGTTTAAAAATACCGCACATGGTTTCATATCCTGTGTTGTAAGATCTTTTCTTCCATGTATAAGAGACTGTGCAAAGCTGTCACGCAAACGTACTTCATCAGGAACACTGCGCAATGTAATTGAATCATATTTATCAATAATATTTCCATCATAAGAATAATTATCCTCTATAAGAGGATATCTTATCTTTGATTCACCGTAATCCTTTCTTGCATAAAGATTAAAGCTTTTCTGCGCACCATTTCTTGTAGATGCACCCTTTACTCTTATTCCCATGTCCTGCTGAACTACAGTGCTGCCATTTTCAAATATCGTAACAGATGCTTCACGCTCCCACTCACGTCCTTTGGAGAAATAATTCGTAGCATTATCAGTATCCCATACGCTTTTTGCTGGATCATATTCTGCGCTGTTTTTCCATTCAATGTACTTATTTCCGGTTACATATATTCCCTTGTCAGGTGAAAAGAGATTATCCGGATCAGTTACTATAGAGACCACTGTAATAGAATCATATTTTGAAAGATTGCCTGTTGTGATAAAATATGTTTGACCTACAGATTCGCTGAACTTTCCATTTTTATCTTTAGCAGCTGCACGAACAACAGATGCCTTATCAACTGAAAATGTCGGCTTTCTGTATCCAACTCCGCAGCATATTGATACAGGAGAATTTTCATCCTCTGCGTATGCGCTGTAGATATTAGGCTGTGATGTTCTATCAGATACAGTTATCGGAGAACTGTATATTTCAGCAGTTTCAGAAGATACAGGATCACTGCCGTCTATAGTGTAATAAATAGTATTATTTTCTGCCTGAGAAAGGGTAAGCTCAAAATCCGTACCGTAAAATCCAGATCCGGCTGAAAACGTTGGAATTGAAACTTCTGACACAACTGCTGCTGCAACTGTTGAAATATTTACTGTACAAAATATTGCAAATGTAATTGCAGCGATGATCGCATATGATATAAGTATATTTATTTTTTTCATATATATGTCCTTTCTGTGTAATAAAAAAGGGCGAGAAACAACTCACCCTTGTTTTAAGTAATTATTCAAGCGACGGCTCAAGAACTGCATATTTTTCATCGTCTCTCTTATAGACGACATTTGTCTCACCTGTCACTGCATTTGCAAACATGAAAAAGCTATGACCCAAAAGGTTCATTTGAAGTATAGCTTCCTCCACTGTCATAGGATACATCTTGAATTTTTTATGACGTATAACTTCATAACTGGATTCCTTAACCTCATCTGCGAAAGCGGCGGTCTTAAATGCATTATCCTTTAGTTTCTTTTCTATTTTTGTTTTGTTTTTGCGTATCTGTCTTACTATCTTATCAATAGATGCATCAAGTGCATCTTTTTTATCCAAAGCAGACTGCTCTGCACGGTAAATCATTTGATTATAGAAAACAGTTAATTCAAGGATTATCTGATTCTTATGTTCAGACATTGTGATCTTTGCATCAGCTTCTTCACCAAAAAATTTATCAAGCTTCTGATTAAGTCTTTCTTCTGCATAATTTGCAAAATTCTGGGGTATTTGCATTTTTTTTGCTGTAATAGTAATTTTCATATAACGTTCCTCCTTGCGGTGACCCATTTAATAAATATTCTTATAAGCTCTGGATCAGTTTTCTGTTTATATTATAGCATAACACCAATAAAATTTCAAGTGTTTTCACTCAATTCTGTTGAAAATAATCAATTACTTTTATAAAAC
>CAMWPG010000083.1 GCA_947176075.1 uncultured Ruminococcus sp.
CTGAAAATGTGATAAAATAACTTTAGAGATATAACAGTGCAGCTTTTTAAGCGCTTTTGCCAATTTATTTAAGGTTAAAGGTTTAGCGTGCATTTACAGCAAGGAGGAACAAACGTTGGTTTATGTAACAGGAGATACTCATGGAGATTATGAAAGGTTCAGCGATCCTTATCTAAAGAAGCTGGAGGAGGAGGATGTACTGATAATATGCGGAGATTTTGGATTTATATGGGACGGCTCAAATCAGGAAAATGCAGTGCTTAAAAAGCTTTCTCAAAAAAAATATACAATAGCATTTGTAGACGGCTGCCATGAAAATTTTGATTTGCTTGAAAGGGATTATCCGCTTAACAGATGGAAAGGCGGCATTGTCCGACAGATAGCACCTAATATAGTTCACCTGCAAAGGGGAGAGATATATACGATTGAGGGTGAAACATATTTTACATTTGGAGGCGGACACAGTCAGGATATAGAATATCGTCAGGAAACAGGTAATTGGTGGAAGCAGGAGCATCCTACGCATCGTGAGATCCGTCATGCGATATACAAGCTTCAGGAGGCAGATTCAAAGGTTGATTATATTATCACTCACGAACCGCCGGCATCGCTCAAAGACTGCCTTGGAGTAGATGTACAGCAGCGTCTGGAGATACATACATTTTTTGAGGATATAATAAAGGAATGTGAGTATAAGAAATGGTTCTTTGGGAAATGTCATATGGACAGATTCATACCGCTTAAATATTACGCATTATTTGAAGAAATACTGCCTGTAGAGTCACGAAAAAGAAGGGGAGTATTTGGACGAAAGAATTCCTGATAAATCAAACAGGGCTGAGCATTATGATTTGAAATGCCTCGCACATACGCACGCTTATGCATGCTTCGTGCGGATCGGCAAATAGCAAACGCCAAAAATTTTTGGCGTTTGCTATAGTGCATCAGCCCTGTTTTTTATACGCTTACAAATTCTGCACTTACATATCCTATAATACCCTGATAGAATATAACATACCAGCCGTCCGTTCTGCCATAGATCGTAACGGTTGCTCCGTCAGGTATCGAGCCTATGATCTGACTGTTTACAGATGGAAATTTTCTTATATTAAGATTGCTGCCGCCTGCTGTTACAGTACCAACTTTGATAGGTCCTGCATTTACAAAAGGTATACCGAAATAATCACAAAGTGACTCTGTGAGATTTATAGCAATAGGAGTAAGATTGTTTTTTATCCACTGAGCGTCCTGAACGTTATCGTGATATCCTATCTCGCATAAAACAGCTACCGCTTTTGTCTGAGTGACTTCGCCGAGGGATGTTGTAGGTCTTGCGGTGCTTTTGTCAGGTAGTGGATAGATCATCTTGAAGTTATTTGCTATAATTGTGGCAAGACGCTCACTGTCTTTACTGCTTGGAGAATAATAGATATCGATCCCACGCAGCTTTCCTGATAATGATTCAGGAGCAGCATTGCTGTGAAGTGCAAGGTGAACGTCATAATTTCCTGCGTTTGAGTCAGCTATTGCACCGACTGCTCCACGGGCAGGATCATTTCTTCTGTATTCAATGCCGCTTGCACGAAGATATGGCTCCATGCGGTCGGCGATCTGATTCATATAAAGCTCTTCGTTTCCGCCGTTTACATAAGGATTCCATTCCTGAGTGGACGGACTTAAAAATACGCTTGGCATTTTCCCTTAAAGCCTCTTTTCCTGTTGGTACAGGCATTTTGAAGTTTTGCCTGTTCTTTACAGTTTATGCTTTTGGTGAAGAATGCGTGAATATTGACTGAAATTATATCCTCGTACCCAGCTTTTTCGAATATTCATCTCTGAAAGCATCGAATCTATCCTCGTCAATAGCGCTGCGTATCTTCTCCATCAGTGTATTGTAGAAATAAAGGTTATGCTGAACTGCAAGTCTGCCTGCAAGCTGCTCGTTTGCCTTGAACAGATGGCGGACATATGCACGGGAGAAATTTTTGCAAGTCGGGCAGTCACATTTCGTATCAAGCGGCAGGGAATCGGTCTTATACTTTTCATTTGTAATATGAAGAATGCCGTCCCATGTGAATACTGTACCATGACGTGCATTACGGCTGGGCATTACGCAGTCGAACATATCAACACCTCTGTACACAGCTTCAATGATATTCTGCGGAGTACCAACACCCATAAGATAACGCGGTTTATCATTTGGCATAAAAGGCTCAACCTCTTCAATAATATGATACATAACCTCAGCAGGTTCACCTACTGCAAGACCGCCTATAGCGTAGCCGTCAAGTCCGAACTGTGAAATTTCCTTGATATGTGATACTCTCAGTTCGTCATATGTACCGCCTTGATTTATTCCGAAAAGCATCTGCTTGGGATTTATCGTGCCTTCCTGTGCGTTTAGTCTATCCATTTCTTTTTGACAGCGTTCGAGCCAGCGTGTAGTTCTGGCACATGAATCTTTTACATATTTAAATGGAGAAGGATTTTCTACACATTCATCAAATGCCATTGCAATTGTTGACGCAAGGTTTGATTGTATTTGCATACTCTCCTCAGGTCCCATAAATATACGTGCTCCGTCAATATGAGACTGGAAATATACACCCTCTTCCTTGATACGTCTGAGCTTTGACAGTGAGAATACCTGAAATCCGCCGCTGTCTGTTAGGATAGGCTTTTTCCAGTTCATGAATTTGTGAAGTCCGCCCATAGTGCGGATAAGCCTGTCCCCGGGTCTCAGATGAAGATGATATGTATTGCAAAGCTCAACCTGGCATTTCAATCCATCAAGATCAATAGAGGAAATACCGCCCTTTATAGCTGCGGCAGTTCCAACATTCATGAAAAACGGCGATTGAATAGTGCCGTGTACTGTTTCAAAGATGCCTCTTCTTGCGTTTCCGTCTTTTTTTATAAGGGTAAACATTATTCAAAATCCTCCGTATTATAAAATACACATTGCATCGCCGAAGCTAAAAAATCTGTATTTTTCTTCTACTGCTGTTTTATAGGCATTCATAGTAGCATCATAGCCGAGGAATGCAGATACGAGCATGATAAGTGTGCTTTCAGGCAGATGAAAATTTGTGATAAGTCCGTCAAGAACTTTGAATTCATATCCCGGATAAATAAAAATATCAGTGTAGCCCTCGTCAGCAACAACTTCTCCGTTATGATATGCAGCCACAGCTTCGAGTGTTCTGCATGATGTAGTTCCAACAGCAATGACACGACCGCCATTTGCTTTAGTTTGTCTTATCTTTTCAGCAGTTTCTTCCGGCAGCATATAATGCTCGCTGTGCATCTTGTGATTTAGTACATCGTCCTCCTTTACAGGGCGGAATGTACCCAGACCTACATGAAGCGTAACATATGCAAGCTCCACACCCTTTTCTTCGAGCTTTCTTAGCATTTCCTTTGTGAAATGCAGTCCGGCGGTTGGTGCAGCAGCAGAACCGATCTCACGAGAATATACTGTCTGATATCGTTCCTTGTCCTCAAGCTTTGCCGTAATATAAGGAGGCAAAGGCATCTGCCCTATCTCCTCGAGTACAGTGTAGAAATTTCCGTCACAGGTGAATTTTGCAATGCGGTTGCCATCCTCCTTGACCTCTACTATTTCTGCACTCATTTTTCCGTCGCCGAAGCTGAAATGTGCGCCTACCTTAGCTTTTTTACCTGGTCTGCATATTATTTCCCATAGCTTGTCGCCTTTCTGTTCAAGCAGAAGAAATTCTATAAATGAACCTGTTTCTTTCTTTTCGCCGTAAAGACGGGCAGGCAGAACACGGGAATCATTCATAACGAGCAGATCACCTTTTTGCAGAATATCGCATAAATTATAGAAATGCCTGTGTGTAATGCCGGCTGTTTTACGGTCGATCGCCATAAGACGTGAATGGTCTCTTGGTTCTGTAGGAGTTTGAGCAATGTAGCTTTCGGGTAAGTCGTAATAAAAATCTGATTTTTTCATATTTATCTCCTGTTTTTTTAAAAATTCTATTGACATAGAACTGCAAAAATGATATTATAATGGTAAGAACTTAGCAGTTCTAAGGCAGAGGTGCACTTCCGATTAGTATTGCCTGACAGGATAACCGATCCGCTTTATGCAGGCAGGAAAGGCTGAAGTGCCGAAGATATGGCTTTGGTCAGGCTGTATCTGGGCAGAGTTCCGAACAGGGCTCTGACTGTCATCGTTATGATGGAGTGCTGTCCCATATACAAATGTAATATGGTACTATTCTATTATATCGTATGAGCAGCCGGTTTTCAACCGGTTTTTTCATATTTTTTAGATTTTTTGGAGGAATTACAAAATGAAACAGTTTCATGTGGGTATTATTGGTGCAACAGGCATGGTCGGACAGCGTTTTGCAACGCTTCTTGCTGAGCATCCGTGGTTTAATGTAAAGGTTCTGGCAGCATCTCCGAGAAGTGCAGGCAAAACTTATAAAGAAGCAGTGGGCAGCCGCTGGGCGATGACAGTTCCTATGCCTGAGTCTATGGAGAATATTGTAATCATGGACGCACAGGCTGATATTGAAAAGATCGCAGGTATGGTTGACTTTGTATTCTGTGCTGTTGATATGAAAAAGGATGAGATAAAGGCACTGGAAGAAGCATATGCAAAGGCTGAATGCCCTGTTGTATCAAACAACTCTGCACACAGATTCACAGCTGATGTTCCGATGGTAGTGCCGGAAGTAAACCCGGAGCATATTGAGATAATCGGTAGTCAGAGAGAGCGCCTTGGTACAAAAAGAGGCTTTATTGCAGTTAAGTCAAACTGCTCTATTCAGAGCTATGTTCCAGCCCTCTCACCTCTGAGAAAGTTTGGCATCAAGAATATACTTGCTTGTACCTATCAGGCGATTTCAGGCGCAGGCAAGACATTTGAGACATGGCCTGATATGATCGACAATGTTATCCCATTTATTGGCGGTGAGGAGGAAAAGTCTGAGCAGGAGCCGCTTAAGGTATGGGGCAGCATTGAAAACGGCGAGATCATCAAGGCAGAGAGTCCGCTTATCACAACACAGTGCCTTCGTGTACCGGTATCAGATGGTCATACAGCGGCTGTATTTGTAAAATTTGAGAATAAACCGTCTAAAGAAGAAATTTTAAAGATCTGGGCAGAGTTTGCCGGAGTTCCGCAGGAGCTTGAGCTGCCAAGCGCACCTAAGCAGTTCCTTAACTACTTTGAAGATGATAACCGTCCGCAGGCTAAGCTTGACCGTACACTTGAGGGCGGAATGGCTGTATCTATCGGACGTCTGCGTGAGGATACTATGTTTGATTACAAGTTTGTATGCCTGTCTCATAATACATTGAGAGGTGCAGCAGGCGGTGCAGTTCTTCTTGCAGAGCTGCTGGCTGCAAAGGGCTATTTTGATAAGGACTAACAGCTTTATATAATTTTAACGAGGAGGTATTTACAATGAAAAATACAATTTTCACAGGTGCAGGCGTTGCTATCGTAACCCCTATGCTTTCAGATGGATCGGTTGACTTTGACGGTCTGAAAAAGCTTATTGATTTTCAAATAAGCGGCGGTACAGACGCAATTATAATATGTGGTACAACAGGCGAATCCTCTACACTTGACGATGAGGAGCATCGTGCAGCTATAAAATGTGCAGTCGATCATACTGCTAATCGTATACCTGTTATTGCAGGAACAGGTAGCAATGACACAAAGTATGCTATAGAGCTTTCAAAGGAAGCTGAGGAACTTGGTGCAGACGGTCTGCTCCTTGTAACGCCTTATTATAACAAGTGTACTCAGAAAGGACTTTACCAGCACTATATGCAGATCGCTGATAGTGTAAATATTCCAATTATACTTTACAATATTCCAAGCAGAACGGGCGTTGCAATTGAGATCCCGACTGTTGAGGCTTTGGGTCAGCATAAGAATATCGTTGCTGTAAAGGAAGCGTCCGGCAATATCAGTTATACTGCTAAGCTTGCTGCAAAGTGCGGTGATATCGTTGACATTTACAGCGGTAATGATGATATGATAGTTCCGATCATGTCGCTTGGCGGTAAGGGTGTTATTTCCGTACTTTCCAATATTCTCCCTAAGCAAACACACGATATGTGTCAGTATTGTTTGGATAACAATTTTGCAGAGGCAGCAAAGCTTCAGCTTGAATATCTGAAGCTTATAAATACGCTCTTTATAGAAGTTAATCCTATTCCAGTCAAGGCTGCTATGAATATTATGGGTCTGCCATCCGGTCCGTGCAGAATGCCTCTGAGTGAAATGACAGATGAGCATATTGAAGCTATGAGAAATATTCTCACTGAAAAGGGCCTTATCGGCTGATTCATAAGCTTAATGAAAGGATGCCGCAGCAGCGGCTAAGGTAAAGGATAATGACAAATATTGTAATTTGTGGTGCGAATGGTAAAATGGGTCATACCGTTGCTTCCTGTATTGAGTCAAGAGATGATTGCAAGGTTTTAGCTGGTATTGATTCATATACAAAGGTGTACAGTGATTTTCCTATTGTTGAAACACCAGATAAGCTTACAGAGACACCGGATGTAATAATTGATTTTTCAAATCCGTCATCTTTGGATGCGCTTCTTGAATATGGACTTACTCATAACGTAGCGCTTGTACTTGCAACAACTGGTTACAGTGATGAGCAGATCGCCAAGATCAATGCTGCTTCTGAGCAGATACCTGTATTCTTTACATTCAATATGTCACTGGGTATCAACCTTCTGGTACAGCTTGCAAAGACAGCTACAGCTGTTCTGGGCGATCAGTTTGACATTGAGGTTGTTGAGAAGCATCATAATCAGAAGATCGATGCGCCGAGCGGTACTGCTATCATGATCGCAAATGCTATAAATGAGACACATGAAAATAAGTATCACTATGTATATGATCGTCATGCAAGACGCATGAAGCGTGAAAAGCTGGAGATCGGTATGCATGCTATCAGAGGCGGTACTATTGTAGGCGAGCATGATGTTATCTTTGCAGGACGTGATGAGGTTATAACTCTCTCTCACAGTGCTGCATCAAAGGGTGTATTTGCTGTAGGTGCAGTGAATGCAGCTGTATTTATCAAGGGCAAAGAAGCTGGTATGTACGATATGGCACAGCTTGTTGAGGTTCAGAAGTCGTAAGCTGTAAATTTGTAATTATAATTATAAACAAGGGCTGTTGCACTTAAAAATGCAGCAGCCCTTGTTTTTGTTATATTGTCTTGTTTTATTGGATTTCTGTCCACTGAGTATATGTATAAGTATTTACACTCAGTAGGTCGAATTCTTCGATTTCAGGCAGATAATATCCCATATAAAGGGCTGTGCCGTCAATATCAGAGACTTCGCCGTTTTCAACAAGTACATTGGTATGCATTATTATTGTATAGAATGTATCTTTGCATATACGATATCCCTTTTTATCAGATACGCCGTCAGCAGTTTCGCTGTTTTCCAGATAATCCATAGGATGCGATCCGCCTACAGAATATCCATTCATATTAGCAGAAAGTATATTTTCAAGTTCTTCCTCTGTAAGACCGTATTCGCTCATTGAAACAAGCTTGTCAAATGCCGCCTGACCATAGTAAACCTCATAGTTCCCCTCGAAATATGAACTATCAGCATCGTCTGAATTTTTAAAATATTTGAAACTGCCGTCGTCATTCAGATGAATTTCTGTGCCGTTGCTTATTTTGAAATTTCTGCCGGATGCCGTATCTTCTGCACCTATATTAAAAGAAACGGTTTTGGTTATCTCACGTATATCAGTATCGGGTTCATTATTTTCTGTACATTGAGCTGCAAAGGTGAGAACTGTATTTTTATTTGGAGCGGCAAGTACATCAATATTAAATAGAATATTGTTATTGGTCATCTTAATTCGACCCACAAAGCATTTTGTGCCGTCTGCTGATGTGATTGGTGTAACATCGTCCTCCGTATAGATAACATTGTAGGAATCTGAATATGAGCTTACAAGTTCGTCATAGAATTCTTTCGGTGTGAAACTTCCGAGCATTGATTCCCCCTGAAGCTGATATGCTGTTTTTTTGTCTGGAGAAATAAATGAACCTTCCAATTCAGATACGGCATTCCAGTCAGCCGGAACTTCAAATGAAATATCGCCTACAGTGCAGATTTTATTTGAATCTGATTCAGAATTTGTATATTCTGTAGTTCTTAAATTTTCTGACACTTCAGCGGTTCTCGATTCCTTCGCTTTTTCTGATAGTTCTTCTACAGCTTCCTTAACGGCTGTTTTAAATATATTACATCCCGTGAACGATACAGCTATCAGTAATGCTGTAATTATAGTTAAAATGCGTTTCATAAAATAATATGTATCCTTTCCAAAATTTATAACATAAATATTATTTTCTCATGCTGACATTTAATGAAGCAACCATTTAGAAAACTATGGGAGC
>CAMWPG010000084.1 GCA_947176075.1 uncultured Ruminococcus sp.
CGCTTTCACCAAAGGCAATAACGATGTATCAACAGTAGGAAAAACAGTCGTTTCTGGAGTTGGGCAAAGCGGAAGTAACGGCAGCAAATATTTTGACAAAACTAATGCGGCTCTCGCAGTTTACCGGCGGTCATCTGACAGACGATAACGGCATCACCAATACAGTCAGTACCGCAAAACTGGATGCTCTGTCGG
The DNA here is from genome assembly GCA_947176075.1 of uncultured Ruminococcus sp. GTDB lineage: Bacteria > Bacillota > Clostridia > Oscillospirales > Ruminococcaceae > Ruminococcus_C. The sequence goes on from CAMWPG010000084.1 coordinate 196, forward strand.
ACATCATTGATAGCATTATCGCCGATGAACAGAAACTAGTGATCATGGCAAGGTTTGTGCCGGAAATCAACGATATTCAGGCTATAGTTGAGAAAAAGGGTATCGGTTATGCGTTGATTCGTGGAGGTGTAAAAGAGCGTGGAGAGGAGGTTCGCCGTTTTCAGGAAGATAGTGACTGCCTTATCTTTATCGGACAGCTCCAGTCTACAGCGCTCGGCATTACTCTGACGGCTGCGCATACAATAGTGTTCTATTCGCTAGATTACAGTATGTCCAATTTCGAGCAGGCAAAAGCCCGGATTCACCGTGTATCTCAGACGCAGAGCTGCCTGTACATCTATCTCACGGCAAAAGGAACGATTGACCAGAAGGTGCTTCGCTCCCTACGCAATAAAGCCAACCTTGCCAAAATGCTGGTAGATGACTACCGCAAAGGCAATAACCCATTTGAAGAAGAATAGGAGGAAACCGAATGGAAAAATTCAATGAAGAAGCAATAATGCCGGAGCTAAATACATCTGATCATCAGCATATGATGCAGCTTGCAGAACAGCTCAGTGCCGCAAAGCAGAAAAAGAAAGAGCTGGAAGAGCAGGTCAAGACTGCGAACGCTGAGATTGATCGTCTGGACAGAGAACTCTCTGATACAATGGCAACAATGGACTGCTCTAACTTTTCCCACGCAGGATATACATTCTATCTGAGCAGCCGCCTGTTTGCATCACCGCAGTCCGGTAAAAAAGAGGAGCTTTTCACTGTATTGCGTGAAAACGGCTACGGCAGTATTGTCACAGAAACCGTGAATGCCAATACGCTCTCCTCTTTCGTAAAAGAACGTATGGAGGAGAACGAGGGAGATATTCCTGAATGGCTTACGGAGGTAATCAGCACCCATGAGAAAATTTCCGTGGGTGTCCGCAAAAAATAAACATGGAGGTATGCACAATGAAAAACGAAGAAATGAAAATGGAACTGACTAGCAGCTATGGTACACAGCTTGCAGCGGCAGACATCAATGAACTGCTTGCAGACTATGGTGATATGGAGTTCAAACTCGACCGTGCAAAGATTCCTTCCGGCGGCGGACTCATGTTTGAACTGCCCGGTGAAGAAGATGAAGCGGAGCAGGTCAAGGAGCTTGTGGGAGTGATCGTTTATCAGCACCCTGTCAACGGATATTATAAAACAGCGTACAAGGGCGGCAATAATCCTCCGGACTGCTGTTCTTTTGATGGTGTCAGCGGTGTCGGTGACCCCGGCGGTAATTGTAAATCCTGTCCCATGAATCAGTACGGCAGTGCGTCTGAGGGTGACGGAAAGGCGTGTAAAAACCGCCGCTGGTTATACCTTCTCCGTGAGAATGAACTGCTCCCGATTATGATCTCTGTTCCCACTGCCTCATTGCAGTCTTTCAGCCAATACATGAAACACCTGCTCTGCAAGGGAATGAAGTACAGTCAGGTCGTTACAAGACTGTCTCTCCGCAAAGCGGTCAGCAAGGGCGGCATCACATACTCACAGGTCACATTCAAACAGGTACGTCCTCTGAGTGCTGACGAGTGCACGGCGATTGCCAATATGTCGGGACAGATCATGTCTCTTGTAAAAATGACTGCAAATGCAGAAAACCTTGCAGAAGAGACTGCTCTCACGGTCGACTCTGCTACAGGAGAAGTTATTCCTCCACTCGTTTAAAATAAGCCAGTATGCCGCAGGTAATCTACCTGCGGCAGTTATCGCAGAAAGAAGGTACTTATGAATCCGAAACATTATCAATGCGTTACTGAGATAAATAAACTCCGGCAGTACATCAGCTGTGCAGACGCTGTCGCTTTTGACTTTGAAACAGCACCGGATGATCTGTATCGCAATGAAGAAAAGGCTGCACTTGACCCGCACAAAAGTCATATTGTCGGGTGCAGTTTTTCTACAGCGCCGCATGATGGTATCTATGTTCCCATAGCACATAAAGTCGGCAGGAATATGGAAAAAACTGAATTTTTCACGTTCCTCCACAAGTTTCTGAACAATACGAGCATTATTAAAATAGCACATAATATCGCATTTGAATCAGCCCATGCCTATCATCAGAGCATTATGATTCAGCCGCCTGTTTATGATACAATTTGTGCCGCACAAATGACATTGAAAAACAACTATGAATTTCGCAAACTGGCTGACAGCGGTCTGAAAAAACTGGCGGCGGAGCTTTGTCACGAGCCTTTACCGACGTTTTCCGATGTTACAAACGGCAGACATTTTGATGAGCTGGACGCACAGGATTATGAAACGGTACGCTATGGCTGTGCAGACTCTGATTTTGCACTCCGTCTGTATTATATTTTTAATAGCTGGTTGGACCGTTTCTTGCCGAAACACCGCTATATCATTGAAGAAATAGAATCTCCGACGGCAGTGTATCTCGGACTGATGAAGCATAACGGCGTCCCCATAGATTTACAGTTAATGCAGGAAAGAAAGCAGGAAGCCGAGACAAAAATGGAGCAGCTCAGGAATGACATATCCTTTATCATTGGTGATGTCAACATCGGTGCAAACTGCTCGACACAGGCGTTTAAGGACTATTTGTATAAGACGCTCGGTCTGCCCGTTTTCAAAACAACAGAAGCAAATAAGGTCGCCGCTGATGATATGACAATGCAAATGCTCAAGGAATGGTGTGATAAAAACCGTCCTGAACTTTCTGAACTTTTCACACTCGTGCAGGAGTACCGCAAATGGGGAAAAATCAAGTCCACATATATTGACGGCTATTTGAATTACATCAACAGCGTGACCGGCTGTATACATCCTGATCTGTTTGCCCTTTCAACGGAAACGGGAAGAATGAACTGTAGGAATCCCAATATTCAAAATTGCCCCCGCAAAAGCAACGACCCTGTAGGCGTTCGTAACTTTATCAAAGCTCCCGAAGGACACTGTATATTATCGCTTGATTTTTCGCAGATTGAACTTCGTGTCGGTGCATTTTACTGCAGGGACAAGACCATGATGGAGACCTATCAGCACGGCGGCGATATTCACGCTGCAACGACATCTGTTATTTTTGGATGCAGCTATGACGAGGCACAGGATAAACACCTCACCGGATACAAAGAACAGCGCACCATAGCCAAAAATGTCAACTTTGGTACATTTTACGGACTTTTTCCGAGAGGCTTGCAGAAGACGCTGAAATTCAAGGCAGGTGTCGATAAAAACGTGGAGGAATGCGGACAGATCATTGCCAACCTGAAATCAGGTTATCCCGGCTTAACGGCATGGCAGGAAGCTACAAAGCATACCGCTGCAATTTGCGGCTATTCTGAAACATGGCTTGGCAGACGGCGGTATCTTCCCAACATCAACAGCTCAGACTGGGGGCAGAAGTCATTTGCAGAACGGTGTGCGCTAAATACACCGATTCAGGGAACAGCGGCGGATATTCTGAAACTTGCCATTGTCCGTATTTTGACAGAGCTGCCGAAGTATCCGTGGCTGCACCCGATTCTTCAGATTCACGATGAACTGACATTTATTATTCCCAATGACAAAGTGTCCGAAGCAGTAATTCTGATTCGCCGCTGTATGGAAGCACAGCCGTTTCTGGAATTTGACCTACCTTTGATTGCAGAGGCGTCAGTCGGTGACAGCTTCGGTAAAATGGAAGAACTGGACTAAAAAATAAGAGGTGATTATTCATGTATAAAAACAACGAAGGCTACAATAGTCCGACAGAAGGTGAGGCTCTCAGCCGCATTGCAAAAGAGGAATGTGCTGCCAAAAAGACAGCACAGAAAAACATACACAAGAACGAAATCTGTAAGAAGATCTATGTCGTATCCAAATACGCAGGAGACGTGAAGAAGAATGTTAGTTATGCAATTACATACTGTAAATTCGTCATTGCTATGGGGCATCAGCCAATAGCCTCACACCTGCTTTATCCGCAGATGCTCAATGATAATGTTCCCGAAGAGCGTCAGCTCGGCTGTGACTTTGGTATGAACCTGCTCCGCATCTGTGATGAAGTGTGGGTATTCGGATCGGAATATTCTAAAGGCATGAAGGCAGAGGTCAGCAAAGCCCGTCAGCTCGGCATGATGATCCGCAATTTTACTGATGATACACTGCCCTTTGTACACAATGCAGCAGGTGTCACGATTCCCGAAAGATAAGGTGATCTTATGAATGTAACAGCACAGGATGTCCTGAATGCGCTGTTTAATCCGGCAGAGCAGATCAACCTCCGTGTATTCGATGACCGCAAGACCGGTGTATTCGCAGGAGCTAAGTTCTCCTGCGAATGTGGCAAATATGCGGGCATGGAGGAAGCACTCCGTAAGCATAACGAGCAGAATCGCGGTATCTTCTATGTAGTCAATTTTGGTGGTCAGGAGGATACGCAGATTGTACGTATCAATGCACAGTTTGTTGAAATGGATGATGGCAGCTTTGAGGAACAGCAGACAAAGATTGATGCTTTTCCGCTGCCGCCGTCTATGATTATCCGTACACAAAAATCTCTGCACACCTACTGGTTTATGGACGGTGCTGCCGAAGTATCCCGATTCCGTACCGTACAGAAACAGCTTGTGAAGCACTTCAGCGGTGACCCGATGTGTGTAAATGAGTCCCGTGTTATGCGCCTGCCCGGTTTTTATCACTGCAAGAAGGAGCCGGTTATGGTAGAGTGTATCAGCTTTCACCCTGAACGCAAATATTCACAGGAGCAGCTTTCCGAAGTGCTGCCGGAGGTAGAGGCAAAACCCATAGAGCACATCAACGGTACGGAAAATGGACTGGATATTGTTATGCGAAGCTGTGATTTTATACAGTACTGTCGCAACAATGCAGCAACGCTCTCCGAGCATGACTGGTATGCCATGATTACCAACCTTGCCGCTTTTGACGGTGGTACGAGAGCCATTCATGAGCTATCCGTACCGTATCCCGGATACAGCGAAACCAATACACAGAAGAAGATTAATCACTTTTTAACAAGCGGCACAAAACCGATGACCTGTCAGACCATCGCCGAAAAGGGCTTCAAGTGTCCGAAACTGAACGGCGGACAGTGTACATGCAAATCTCCGGCGGCACTTTGCTATTTGCCGATATCAACGGATATCCTGTTACAGCTTGTGCAGGAACTGCCCGTCACCGGAGAAGCTCTCGCTGATCTGCAGACGGCAAAGAGCTTCATCTCACAGTATTTATATAACCAAGATGTCGTAACGGCAGATGTCATTATCACAACGGAGTTGCGCAATCACTTTAATCTCAAGGCTTCCTTCCTAAAACCGCTGACAGCTGTATACAAAGAGGTCAGCCGTGCGTATCAGGCAAGCAAGGGTGCAAAATGGGCAAAGGCAGGCACTCATATCCCCGACTGGTATGAAATGACAGACCGTGGACTCCGCTTCCTTCCCGGCGTTCTGGCGAAGGAGATGGCACATACACAGCTTGCTTTCTATGCAGCAGAGCAGCATTTTTCCTACAACAACGGTGTCTACAAGGAAATGAACGAAATGCAGGCACAGCATTTGGTACAGGAGAAGATGCTCATCCGTGAAACAAAAATGTCGCAGATTGCGGATGCTGAAAAACAATGGCGGCTGCTCATGCAGCGGGACATCCGTGAACTGAATGCAAATCCGTATATTATCAATGTCCGCAACGGGCTGTATAACGTGCTTGAAAATATGCTCACCCCGCATACGCCGGAGTACCTTTCGACGGTACAGCTCAATGTCTCCTATGACGAAAAAGCCGACTGTCCTCGCTTCAAGCAGTTTCTGTATGAATCGATGGGTGGTGATACGGATCAGGTACGCCTGATTCAGGAGATGCTCGGCTACTTCCTCATTCCGGTAAATTCGGCGCAGAAGTGCTTTGTAATCGTAGGTGTCGGCTCGGCGGGCAAATCTGTCCTGTTGCGTCTGATTAACGATGTTCTCCTCGGCAAGGAAAATGTTTCAAATGTTTCATGGCAGGCTCTGAATGAGCGTTTCAAAACGGCGGAGCTGTTTGGTAAGCTGGCGAATATTTTTGCTGACCTTCCGACACGCACTATCGATGATAACGGTATCTTTAAGGCACTGGTCGGTGAGGACTATCTGACCGTTGAGAAAAAGAATCGTGATCCGTTCAGTTTTCAGAGTACTGCACGTCTGCTGTTTTCCTGCAATAGTATCCCGAAGAACTACGGTGATCGCTCCGAAGGTTTCTATCGCCGTCTCATTATCATTCGCTTTAATCATGCCGTGCCGCCTGATAAGCGTGACCCCGATCTGCTTGAGAAATTCCGTGCCGAAGCCGATGGCATCTTCCTCTATGCGCTCGAAGGACTGCGCCGCCTGATGAACAATCACTATGTTTTCTCTGAAACTAAAGTCAACGCCGATGAGCTGCAGCAATACCGTGAGAACTCGGATTCTGTGCTGTCATTCGTCAAGGAGTATTGTATCGTGACCGGCAATGATACCGATTCCGTCGGCTCGACGGAGCTGTTTAACACATATAAGCATTACTGCGAGGAATGCGGTCTGAAGCCGTATTCGCAGAAGAGCTTTATCCAGCAGCTTATGTCATCCTTTGACATTGAGCGTGGTGTTGACACGATGGGAAAGCGTCGTGTTCTGAAAGGTGTCAAACTCGGTGAGATACTCGGATGACAGCGAAAACAACGCCATATTGCCATTTTTCAGCATTGCCACAGGATAAGTACGCTGACATATTTGACGCTTTGACACCAGAAATCCTATATTCATATATACGCATACACATATACACACATATATAGAATTTTTCAATTTTTATTTTCGTAAAAATGGATTTTCTGCTGTCAAAGTGTCAAAAACGGCTAAAATACGGAGGTGTGTTTGACACATGAAAGAAGCAGATATTGTAAGAGCGATCATGCGCTACCTGAAAACGCTGCCGGAGTGCTTCTGCTGGAAGGAGCATGGCGGTATGTATGGTACGGCAGGTATTCCCGATATCATCTGCTGTTATCGTGGAAAATTTATCGCCTTTGAAGTAAAAACGGCATATGGCAAAACGACGGCATTACAGGATGCCACAATCAACAAAATCCATAAGACAGGCGGCACAGCAGCCGTGGTCAGGTCTGTTTTGGATGTGAGAGCTATTATGGAGGCAATCACCGATGAATGAAAACTATAAGGAGCTGGCAGCCGCCATCATACAAAGGGCTGTTTTGGATTACGCAGCGTTACTGAAGAATCCTTACTGTGGGATAAGCAAAACAGAGCTTGAGCAATTCTTTCGTTCCGACTACTTCACCCTGCTGTCTGACGGAATGTCCGCCGATTACATCATGCGAAAAGTAAAGGAGATGGTATCATGACGATTAATGCATACTTAGAGAGCATCCACGCTCTGGATCTGCTGATTGAAACAAAGCTCCAGCAGGAAGCAGCAATCCGTGAGATGCTGACCGGTACGCAGGCACATTACGGTGACGGCTTACCCAGAACGGTATCTCCGACTCCAGATAAGATCGGTGAGCTTATAGCGAAACTTGTAGATTTGCAGGAAGAGATGAATGCGGATATTGACAGGTTTGTGGATATGAAAGCAGCGATTAAAGATGCTGTACAAAAACTGCCGGTGGATGAGCGCACTGTCTTGGAGGGACTGTATTTCGGACACCTGTCTGCCAAAGTGATCTCCGAAAAGATGCATTTCACCACACGCAATGTTTACTACCTCAGAGATAAGGCAATCGGGAGCTTGGAAGAAATGCTCGGTGATACGGAAATGTTTTCACAGATTTCACAGCTATAACGCTTGCATTTCACAGGGAAATGTGGTAAACTATATAATAGAAAGTTATGTAAAGAGCCGTTGTGGTATGACCGCAGCGGCTCTTTTTATGCCCGAAGGAGGTGTCGGCTATGCCGAGGAAGGCACGGAAGCCATGCAGTCACCCCGGCTGTCCGAATCTGACAGAGAGTAAGTACTGCGAGGAGCATAACCCCCTCCACCCCGACAGACCGTCAGCAGAAAGCCGCGGCTACAACAGTAGATGGCGTAAGCTGTCACAGCAGTATCTCCGAAAGCATCCGCTGTGTGTACGCTGTCTTGCTAATGGAAGATATATAGTTAAAAAACTTGAAAAGCAAAGTGTATGGTATCATACAAAGAATGAAAT
>CAMWPG010000085.1 GCA_947176075.1 uncultured Ruminococcus sp.
TTTATTTAATTATATCACATCCTTTTTTTCTTTTCAACCCTATTATTACACTACCCTTTTTCTGCTGCAATCTCTGCATATGCCAAGATTCACGTGATCTTGTCCTCCATATGAGGCAAACTCCACATCCTGTTTTATGGCATCACATCTCTCGCACTTCACCCATCTGTTCTTATAGCGGTCACGAATTATGCAAGTCTGCTGGATGAACAAATCCTTGACATCTTCGTATCCGATTTCATACCGTTCCTGCTTATTATCTTTCTTCGGTTTATGTGAAACTACTTGCTCTGCAGTGCTATCAGAAACAAGGTGGAGCATTTTATTGCTCAAAACCATCTCAAGGAGCAGTTTACTAACACCGCCTTTGTCAAATTTGACATCAATTAAGTGTGAACCGTTAAATGCACTGATTTTCAAAATCGTTCCATCGCCAAAGCTCGTATGGCTGACTTTTGCTCCGACAGTGTATTTTGCCAGTTCGTCAGATTTGACAGATGCAGCTGTTTGCCTTGTATGGCTCGCCTGAATGACTATTGGCTTTGGAGTGATAGCGGATGGTTCATAATAAGCGGTGATTTTATTCTTTGTTATCGCATTTGCTACTGCATCGAGGAATTTCTTCTTATCTGGAACTCTTACTTCATAAGCCGTATTATCACGAGTATTCCATAGAATTCCTTTTTCGAGCTTCAGAGCAACAATATAGCAGGCACACTGAAGAAAATGTTCATGGGAAAGTTCGGATACGAATTTCAGCTCATATACGATACCGTCTTTCACAACATCTGCAAATCCACCAGCAATAAACAACTGATTTCCGTCTTTTTTATCTGAAAATGGTATACGACACCCTACCTGCGCATTTTCATTATGCTGAAGTCTTGTAAATAAACGGTCAGCTATCTGGTTTGCCGCTTCCTCATTTACAAACGGCAAGTCTATCTGTGTCCGATATCGGTCTTGATTGGTTTCAAGAGATACCAAAAACAAAATTTTATGTTCAAGGCTTGATTGCTTGACTTTGTTTGTCCATAGCGTTTCCTTATTATCATGAAGCGAAATATACATTTCGATGGCTTTATCTATCTCATAATTATCAAAAAACATAGCTTCCTGATAAATGCCAATGCAAGTCGAGAGATCAATCATTCCATCTGTGCTTTTTACTTCGATCACATCACGATCTTCGGATACGATAGGTTTCGTCTGCAACAACGAGAAACAATTTTCTATATCCTCACGATATTTGAAATCAAACATGGAGGCAATGTCAACATCAGACAGGTTTTGATTTTCATCAACCCTTGTTGAAAGTGTAGCTTCGGACAGCATTTCTTCACCGCTGTTCACGAATATGATTCTTGATTTTCCTCGGCTCGCTGCCACACAGAATATATTTCGCAGTATCTCGTATGACTGCTGCGGTTTTGAAATACGGACTTGCCAATAGCTCTCAGTATAATCAAATATGACGCAGACATTCCTTTCAAGACCTTTGCTGCTGTCAAATGTAGTAAATATCGCAGTATCTGGTGTGGGATGTGCCAATCCGATTGAGTCATTATCAGATATGCTGGCATAAACAGTCCGCTTATTAAAAGTCGCCGGGTATTCCTGTTCAAGCGTGTTCAGTGTCTTGGACAAATCACCGTTTCTTGATCCAAGACAAAGGATATCCTGCGGTCTTTGCGTTGAAAGGAAATCAACTATCTGTGACATATTCATTTCTTCAACAACGCAATTGGAATTGACTCCTTTTATTTTTTTACACCATATCCTTCCCAGCTTTTCTGCTAATTCGGCAGAGAGTCTGAAACATTGTGTAAATTCAAGTTCTAAATGCTCACCAAGAAATTGATTAATGAAATCAGCGACATTCAGATTTGTTTTATCATATATTTTCTGCTGCATATCTCCAACAGCAATGATTTGCATCCGAGGATTGGTGGACTTAACATATTCCAAAAGAAGTGACAGTTCTGTTTCGATATCCTGATACTCATCTATGATCAGCACATCATAATGATCAATCGGTGGTTTCACTTCATTAAATCGAGTAATCAGATCACCTACACCAGCAGATATATTGATTTTGTGAAGGTAATACCAAGCTATACCATGATAATTCTGCACTTTGGCATTTGAATTTTTGATTTTTGCCTGTGCATCCAGCTTCAACAGTCTGTTATATGTAAGATAAAGTATTCGTTTGCTTTTGGGAAGTTTATTGCAAAGCAACTGGATTGCTGTTGTTTTTCCACTTCCGATACAAGCATTCACAAGTATGTTCTGCCCTTTTAAGGCATGATCAACGAAATTTTGCTGTTCTTCAGAAAGATTGATTGCATTCATATAGTCAACAACTCCTTTATAAGGGCTATTTGCTTAAGAACATGATATACTGTTCATCTACCGGCAATAAGTGCAGACTGATCTCTATGGTATCATATCTAATCGTAAAGAGCAAAATTTCCTCATTGATTCTGCTTTAATAGGTGATTTAGGAGGCTGCACAGGGTATTGATGTTATACTTTCAGTATTAGCGTTTTTTCGGAAAATTGATCTGTGCGCAATCATATTCATAAATAGAATAATCAAGCAATTCCATTATTTTTAATTCGTCAACTACATCACAGACTGCATTATGTACTTCACGATATGCTCTCTTCCCAGATAGCATCTTCATAATTGGTTCTACACCATAATTCCGCTTAAGTCTTCCTGTTCCGCAACACTCAGCAGTCTCAGGAATATGCTTATTATATTGCTTATATGCTGCCAGTTTCATGATATCAAACCACATATAATCCTGCAGCTCTGGCAAATGCTTATAGTCAAATGAGGCGTTGTATGCAAAGAGGAATTTGATATTATAAGATTTTAATGTGCTTATGAGATTGTTTATCACAACACTACGTGAGTCTTTCAGATCAACTTTAACTCCCTTTACATTCATGACGAAAGAATACATTCCTCCTGAATTACATTGGGGAGTAAGAATATAGTATCTCTTGTCAACAGGCTCAAATGAAACCGAATCTGCAATAGCAACACCAATAGACATTACTTCATCACTCCATGTGGTTTCTGTATCTATTACAGCAAAATATTCTCTATTCTTGTTTATTTTCGGTTTTATCATGAATCCTCCTTTCCTATGCGATATAAGATTTATTCTTCATATCTCAGTTCACGCCACTTCTCGCATTCTGCCACAAGCCAATCCGGTGAGCATATCTTCATCTTATCAGGGAACTGGAAATACCAGCCCCAGAAGGTCGGACTTTCCTGCACTACAACCGTAGCAATGCAGGATTCGTCATTCTTGCGGACTACAGGTGTATTCTCTCCAAATTTATCGAATATCGTATCAAGCAGCTCATCTTTGAATTCAAGAAGCATCTCAACAGTTTCTCCGCTGTACATCTTGAACACCTGCTTTGTGTATTCGGTAATCTCTTCCGGTGACACGTCTGCTATATCACTCATCGGCTTATCGGTTACAGATACTTCTGTCATACGATCAACGCGATAGTTCCGCATCTGGTCGTACTCTGGGTTATAGCAACGAAGATAGTAATTATCATGGTTGTGGATCAGAATAACCGGATCGACCATATATAATTTCCTGCCGTGTCTGTAAATACGTTCTGCGTGCTCGTCAAGATCAAAGTAATAAAAAGAAATCTTCAGCTTCTGCTGTATCGCCGCCTCTATTGCTGTGATTGTGTCATATATGTCACTATTATTATGCTTCTGGCTATTAAAATGGATAAGATTGCCTTTAAGAAGCTCACTGCGCCGTGAACCGCCAAGTGCTGCAAGCTTTGACACTATTTCTGCAGTCTGTTCTTCAGAGATAAAGGATGCCGCCTCTGCTGCATCAATCAGTATTTTCAGTTCCGCATAACTCAAAGTAGACGCTTTCTTATAATAATACAGATTTGCTGTTTTAGATGTAACAACTTCTATGTCATATCCGCATTCCTTCAACAGCTTGATATCCTTGTACAATGTCCTGCGCTCACAGTGCATTCCCATCTTTTCAAGTTTCTGACAAATCTGCTGCGTGGTTAGTGGTTTCTTTTTAGAGGATTCCTTTTGCAGAATCTCCAAAATACGAAGTAACTTTAATTTTGTGTTCTCCAAGTCTTATCATCCTATCTACGTTATAGAAATATCTGTAATGCAGCCACAGCAACAGAACCGCTCCGCGTCAAATTTGCACTAACGAATCTCTTGTTTATTATACCACTTTCACAAACTTTTGTCAACAGTTAGACTGTCACTTTTTATGCACATATTTTAAAGGCTTATAATCTCCGAATCTATGCTTTTTTATGCTTGTTGAATTGAATGTTAAAAACCATCTGTCACATTATTGTGTTTGGTCGCAATTATTCGACCAATTCTTCTCTTGACAAGCACTGATGAAAGTGCTATAATCATAGCAACAACAGCGTAAAGAACATATATTCCACACTGCGTAATGACTTAATTCGACAATAATGCCCATATTTTCCGGCTTGTGTACGTCACACCACAGGCGAGCTTGTAAAACACTTACGAATCCGCCACATAGTACATGAAAATGTGCTTTCCACGAAAGGAGCTGAAAATGACAGCAGCTTTTCAAGCAACAATCAAGTATCCGCTTATATGGATCATCAACACCGCAAATCCGGGCGAGTCAGAAACGATAGTCAACAAGATACACCGAAAGATCAAGAAAATTGTACGATTTACCGACTGGCTCCGCGCTCACTACGAAATCGCCTATCACTATTATCTTGCTGAACATCTGTATGAATACGGTATTGGAAGCAGAGATATTGCGGATTTTCTTGGTCTCAGAGTGACAGAGGCAAAAACGCTGAATATCTCTTTGTACCGCAAATCATGGTCGGAAGTTTATGCTGATGTCATTATCAGAGCGTATTTAGATATTTTCACTGGCGATGAATATGCACCTCAACGCCGACATTCTTATACAGATTACCGTGTACGAGGCTATTATGATCTGTACGAGAAACGCTGTAAGTTGTTTCAGTGTTTCATGCCGTATCGTCCCGAAGATAATATGGACAAGCTGCGGCTTGACGACTATCTTGTGCCGATTATCGGTAAAAATGACCTTGAAGATACTGCACACTGGTTTCTGGAGGAGCATTATCCGAATGCTTTTTTAAATACCGATCGTATCAATATCAAGGCTATGATTCAGGAAATTGGGCTTCATGCATACAGAACAGGACTGTCTGAAGATGAAAAAATCAACGGCATGCTGTACCTGAAAGGTAAAAGAGCGACACTTTATACCGATGACGGAACACCATTTTCTGCTAATGTTCCTGACAAGACTATCTTGCTTGAAAGAAAACTTTGCCTGGATAATCCGAAAAAAGCAAATCATACGGCTCTGCATGAATGTACGCATTATGGACTTCACAGCCTGTTTTTTCTCTTTCAGGCATCATATATTGAAGAACTGCATCAATATTTTGATCCAATTGATGTGGACAAACTGCCACTTGATGAGGAGGGACATAAGGAGATTTCTCTCATGGAATGGCAGGCAAAACATCTGACACCGCGCATCCAGATGCCGGAAGAATGGGTAGATGAGAAAATGCAGGAGCTGCTGCCGAAATATGCGTGGATGAACGAGTATGCGATGTATGAAAAAATCATTAATGAACTTGCTGAGTATTTTAATATATCGAAAGAAATGACAAAATATCGTTTGAAGGAACTTGGATATTCCGATACAAGAGGCGTTCTGAATTATATCAATGAAGCGTATATTCCTGCGTATAAAGTTCCATCGGAGATTAGCCCTTATCAGACTTTTGATATCTCTAAAGATGAACTTGTAAGAATGTTCCGAACGGACAGGAAACTTCGGGATATGCTGCATACAGGCGACTTCATCTACTGCGAGGGGCATCTGTGCCTGAATTCTGCACCTTACATTGAAATTGGAAATGACCGCAATCCAAAACTGACCGACTATGCTCACGAGCATATGGCTGAGTGTTGTATTCTATTTACAAAACGAAAAATCCTGAAATATGATTATATGGCAGGTGTTTTGCAGGATACGATTCCGGAGCAGTTTCAGAAAGCGTTTATCTCTGGGACTCCTGCTCAGAAAACAAGATGGACAACCTTTGTTAAGGAAACTAAAGTGAAACTGCCAAGCAACTTTACAGATATCGTTGCATACTATATTGAGAATTTTGGATTGTCAACGAGAATCATCGCTGATACATGCCGCCTTTCAAACGGCACAATCAATAGATGCAGGACGGAACGGAAATATAAGCCGGAGCTTGCAATTGTTGCGCAGCTTACACTTGGTCTTGGGTTAGTTCCGGGTCTAAACGATCATTTGATGCATAGAGCCGGTTATTTCCTTGATGGAGATACGGACGAAGAGATTGTTTTTGACATTCTACTCAGCACAATGTATGCAGATACAATTGACAAGTGGGATGAATTTGTGTAGGAACAGGGATTGCCGGCACTAATTCGCGAGAAAAAACAAGGCGATAAATAATCATATCAATAATAGATGGCATTGAGCTGTACTGTAACACTTATGTGTTGCGATGCAGCTCTTTTTTTATGCCTTTTTTATATTGTTTTTCAACAATTGCATGAATGATTTAAAACTGCGTAAAATAGCCAATTTTAATACGTTGTATGGCTCAAAAAATATTTTTTTGTAGTGTTCGTGTAGCTCGAACACTTTTCCACAGAAAAAATCGGATTTTTTCGTGATAATAAATAGAATACTCGGATAAAACAGCTCATTTGATGTGCATACATCACAAAAATCAGCGCTTTTTCTGTTAAAAACCTGTTGAAAAGTGTTTGAGCTGCATGTATATCCAGGAACGAAAAAATCTGGTACAATATAATCACAGTTAAGGAAATGGAAATCCACTGAGGTCACAAAGACCCTACTTTCTATTCCTATCAAAAAACAATACCTCAAAGCCGGATGCATACGGCAGCGGATCTTCATACAAACTACTACATCTTGTGGTCATAGGCTCGAACTATACCCACAAGCACTGGATATAGCTGTATGTTCTCCCTCTGTATGCAGCCGGCTATTTTTCGGCACAAAGTACGGATAAATTCAAGTAAAATCATACATTTGTTAGTCAGGGCTCGCACTGGTGAACAGATGCTCATAGCGGAAAACAATAAGACCTGCGGTCTGTATAGATTGGAACAGGTGTAATAGTTGTATTTCCGTGTGGACATCGTCTGCCTGCGTGCCCTTTGTTATGGGAGCTGTGCGAGTATATCCTGAGCATCTGCCGCTTAGTGTGTTCCTTGCAGAAAGGAACGATTATGGATAATATGAACATTGCTCAGAACACCGCTATTGCTGAGTCTCTTCCTGAAATTACTGATAAGACCACGCTTGGCGAACTGCTTGCTATACTGAACCTTGGTGAGAAACCGAAGCATCCCACAACGAAGGCACTCTTTAAAGAAGACAAGTCTATCGCAGACATGAGTGACTGTACACTTTTCAGAAACGGATTCGCCATCTATAAAAACGGTACCGGACGCACTGTGGTGTGGCTGCCTTACTGCACCAGTTTCACATTCTACTTCAACAAGCTGAAAGATTCGGAAAAGGACACATTCCGGGAAACCTGTGAACTGCCGAAGGGATTTCTGGAATCGCAGCCGTGGATTATCGCTGTAACTCTGATCGGCGACCACCGTATTGAATCTAACAGCATGAACCGCACTGGAAGCCGCAAAGATACCGTTGATTTAGCCTGTAAGGACAAAGGTGACAAAGATGACGCTATTGAAAAGGCTATGGCAGATCCTTACCGCAGAGCATTCAACTGGTATGATGGTCGTATGGGTGAGAACCCGCAGGATGCCGTTGAACGCCGTGAGACTCGTGAGGAAATGCTTGCTGCAATGACAGAGAAACAGAGGGAAGTATTTATTATGTGCTATAGGGATGGGATGACTCAGGAGCAGATTGCATATGCTTTCGGACTGCACTGCTCTGGATGAAAAAATTAATGTACAGTATCAGTATCTGAACGAACTTACTGCAGCCATGCAGACATTCATATATGTGCTATAGGGATGGGATGACTCAGGAGCAGATTGCATATGCTTTCGGACTG
>CAMWPG010000086.1 GCA_947176075.1 uncultured Ruminococcus sp.
TTATTTAATTATATCACATCCTTTTTTCTTTTCAACCCTATTATGACACTACCGATTGCAGCAATGACCAAACACCTATTGCTATCAGTAGGTATTTCAAAACAGATTTCTTACCCATTTTTTACCTCTCAAATATACACTGAAGGCAATTACCACAGGTGTTTACATTTCTTGCACTTGTACTGTTTACCTATCTTTCCTGATGCAACACCGACCATAGCAACAGAAGCAACACGATTCATGGTTGTTATTCTTTCTATGTCTGTAGCACCGCAAACAGGGCATTTCAATTGATTGCTTGGTTTAGGTGTCGGAATGAGAGGGGCATTTCTTGAACCATAGTTTGCCATATTTGTAGCATATGTATCATATTCAGAGATAATATGCTCTTTTCTACGGTTCTTTTCACTTTCCCAATCCTTTGTCTGGCTTTCATATAATGCAACTGCTGACAAATAATCACCTTTTATTATTGCATACAGAATTGGAATCCACACAATTAGCAGCAAAATAAACGCAGTAACAAATATAAAAGTAAAGAAAGATGAGTCGCAAATAGATGATACAACTGCAAGTATTGCCGACAAAATAATACCAGCAATAGTCGCATAGAGTAAACCATTGCCCCCATTTACTTTTGAATCAAAAGCATATTCTCTAAAAGATGAAGCTGGCTTTTTAGGATAAGGCATATTATCAATTTCAGATAATTTCCTGTCTAATTCATCTTTCAGTTTTTCAGCTTCTTGTTTCTTTTTTTCTTCAAATAAAGCCTGTTTTGCTTGGAACTCTTGCTTTCTTTTTTCACGCTCTAAAAACTCTTTGATACCATAACCACAGTTAGGGCAACTTTCGGCAGAATCAGAAACATTATCTTTTCCACATTCAGGACACTTTATCAATGCCATAGTCTATACCACCTTTTCTTGTTATCGTAGTTCTGGAAAGATGAAAGTATCAATAAGATACATACCAGTTATTATACCACAAACCACTCTGTAAGTCAACTATTCACGAACCCTTTTATGCATAATGGCCACCAATTTTGTACACAATAAAGGTAAACTGATTTAGAAGTGAGGTGTTAAGATAGTGGACTTTAGAAAACGTTTAAAGGAATTGAGAACACAAGCAGGATTAACACAAAAGCAACTTGCCACTCAAATAGGCACAAGTAAATCTGTTGTGAGTTTTTATGAAAATCAGGATCGGATTCAATCTCCTACAGTGTTGGTACAGTTGGCAGCAGTCTTTCATGTTTCCAGAGATTTTCTCTTAGGAATGGTCGATACAGAAAAACTGGATATATCTGGTTTGGATGATGAAGATAAAAAAGTGATTTCAAGCATGGTAGAGTTGCTACGACAGAAAAACAAACACAGAATAAAGCTATGACAGACATTTAATCGCCATTGTCATAGCTTTTTTATTTGCTCTGTATGGTTTTTGTATTCTTTCTGCTGCTTTTATCCCCTTTTCCTATGACTTTCTCTTAAAATCTGAATTTTAAGAGGAGAAATGCTTGTTCAAATGACCTTAAAATAATGTAATTTGTGAAAATGTAAATCTGACAAAAAGCAGGTATTTTGACCATTTAAGAGGGTGATTCAAGTTTTTGTGTAGTATCAATGCTTTTCATGGGATTGAATGATCCAGACAGCAGGACACACAACGGATTCTCTTAAAAGATTGTCCGTATTTCCACATACTTTTTTAACCTCAGAGAGAAACAATCGTTTTTCTATTTCCACCCTTGCAATTCTATGTCTGGTATATGTGTTGTGACGGTATTCTCTCTGAGGTTTGATTTCCCCTGTGGAAATATCAACAATGTTTTAAGGAAAATGATATAACCAGAAAAGGCACAACAACGAATGAATCCGTCAATGTGCCTTTCTATATTTACTTGATTATCTCAAAATATCTCAATGCTTCTGTTATAGCTGCAACCTTTTCAGGAGTAGGGTGTTTCCTCGGATGTTTCAATTCATCTACTGCGTTTGGAGCATCGTACATATCAAGTCCGAATGAACGCTTAACCTCTGCGATATAACAACTATGCACCTTGAAGCCATAATTTTCTTCTACATAGGCTTGAATCATTTTATAAGTGACTTTCTCTTTCTTTTTCGGTACTTTCAAGCCATTAAAATCCATCTTTACTTCAATGTGACCGTTGATTTCCTTGTGGGTTAATAAGACAACCGTCTCAACGTGCCCAGTACCTCCAAACAAATCAACTGGTTGTACTTTTTTTATTACGTAGCCTTTTAAACTTAACACCGCGCAATCTCTTGCTGCTGTAGCCGGATTACATGAAATCATAACTATACGCAAAGGATTCATCTTACATATTGCTTCAATAGTTTGCTCATCGCATCCCTTTCTTGGAGGATCAGCTACTATAACATCAGGCAGCATACCCTCATCAGCAAGTTTTCTTGCTATTTTTCCCGCATCGCCGCATATAAACTCTGCATTATCTATGCCGTTTCTTTTTGCATTTTCTATTGCATTTTCTACAGCTTCAGGGATAATCTCAACGCCTAAAACTGTTCCGGCTTTATCCGACATCGAAAGTCCTATTGTACCTGCACCGCAATAAAGATCTAAAAGCCGCTCTGTTCCTGTAAGACCGGCAAATTCCTTTGCTATTCCGTAAAGTTTCTCTGCTCGTGGAGTATTTACCTGATAAAACGAAAATGGTGATATCGATACCTCATTACCACACATCTTATCCATTATAGTATCGCTTCCCCAAAGCGTTATATTTTTACTTCCCAGAATAACATTGGTCTGCTTCGGATTTATATTCATAACTATGCTCTTTACGCCAGTAAGATGCTCTGTAAGAAGCTTTACCAAACCTCTTAATTCTCTCTCAATAGCCTTTCTGACTACAATACATACCATTATTTCACCGCTGTAATGTCCCCTGCGCAAATAAATATGACGTAAAATACCAGTATTATTCTCCTCCCTATATGGTGGTATCTTCTTTTCCTTGGCATATGTAAGTATCATATCCACCGCCTTTTCAAATACATCAGGCTGCAAAAGACATCTCTTGACAGGAACTACTCGATGACTTCTTTTAGCATAAAATCCACATATTATATTGCCATTCTTATCAGCAGTTACAGGATACTGTGCTTTATTTCTATATCCTGTACGGCTGCCGCAGCCTATTATAGGCAAAAACTCAGGGTTTAGCTTGCCTATTCTCAAAAATGAATCTCTGACTATTTTTGTTTTTATATCAAGTTCTTTTTTATAGTCTATGTGACGGAATGTACAGCCTCCGCATTGCTTATGATAAATGCAATCAGGCTCTATGCGGTCTGATGATGGAGCAATTATCTCTTCTATAATGCCAAATGAATAATTTTTAAGAACCTTGACTATTTTTACTTTAAGCTTGTCTCCGACAGCAGCTTCAGGTACGAATACTGCCATTCCATCTATATGACACACACCATGACCCTCTGCTGTAATATCGTCTATAATTGTCTCAAAAATATCATTTTTCTGCATTTGCTCTCTCCTCTTCAGCTATTCTGCCGTATACATCATATATATGTTTTTTCTTTTCCATAAGCTGCTCAAACTGAGCTATATATTCATAAGGAAACTTGTAATTGCATATGCGTGTAATCATTCCGTTTGGCTCTACAAGCTTCGTACTCGCTGCGCAGCCTGCTCCGAATATGGACTGTGTTTCATCCATTATAAGCATATTGTAAAATGATTCCTTACCAGGTTTAGCATATCCGACATTCTCCTGATTGTCAAGAGTATTCTTCTGACGATACATATAATATGGCTTATATCCGTTTTCGGGCAGCATATTTATACTGTCTCTTACCATTTCACGAACAGGATTTTCAAGCTGAGCGGCTCCGTTTGAAAATAAATTTGCAGCCCTTTTCAGGGTAAGAGTATGAACAGTAACACTGTCAGGAACAAGCTTTATTATCTGCTTTAGAGTATTCCTAAAGCTTACCGGAGTATCTCCCGGAAGTCCTGCAATAAGATCCATATTTATATTGTCAAAACCTATTTTCCTTGCCATCTTATATGCTGCGATAATATCCTCTGCCGTATGACGTCTGCCGATGTTGGCAAGTACATCATTATTCATAGTCTGAGGATTTATAGATATTCTGGTAACTCCGTTTTCTTTCAGAACAATAAGCTTTTCTTCCGTTATAGTATCCGGTCTGCCGGCTTCAACGCAGTATTCACGCAAATGTGACAAATCAAAATTCTCATTTACAGCTTTCAGAAGCTTTTCCAGATGCTCTGCACTTACAGATGTCGGCGTTCCTCCGCCAAAATAAACCGTATCAACAATAAGACCAAGTCTGCGTACAATATCGCCCCATATTTCAAGCTCTTTGCAAAGAAGGATTATATATTCCGGCATAAGCTTTTTCGCCTGCTCAACTGAATGTGATACAAACGAACAGTAGCTGCATCTTGACGGACAAAATGGAATCGATACATAAAGTCCTATCGATCTGTTAGGCGTTTCTGCAAGAAGCGGTCTTTGAATAAGCGCTGTATCATATGCCAACTGAAGCTTCTCTTCAGATATCCAATATTCTTTTTTTAACACAGAAAAGATCTCATCCCTTCTCATATTATTTTCAAGGAGAGAAAGAATCTTTTTAACCGGACGTATTCCTGTGAGTATTCCCCACGGCACATCTATACCTGTATGCTCATGGAGAATACTGAATAAAAGCTTTGAAATAACAGATTCGCACTGTTTCTTATCTCTGTCAGGATATAATCGCTCCGTCCTCTTCATAATACGCAGCCGCTTCTCTCCAAGAGAAACGGCACAATAAAAATAAGTATACTCTCTGCCCTGACGAAGCTGCACCGCTGCATAGCGGCAGCTGTCATGAAACAAAGAAAGATCATCATAGTAAAATTTAAATCGCACTGCCGGTATAAAAGCCTTTAAAATGCATTCCGTCTCATATTTAAGTTCATGTCCAATAAGAAATACCGGAAATGACTGTTCTTTTATATTATCATTCATATAATGCCTCGCATAACAGGATTATTTTTTCTTTCAAATTCAAGTGTGGTAGATTCATTATGACCGGGAAATACCCTGTAGTCTCCATCAAGTTCTTTTAATCTTTTAAATGAATTGAGCATCTGTGCATCGCTGCCGCCGGGAAAATCTGTTCTTCCTCGTGACATATAAAACAGCGTATCGCCTGTCAACAGTATATCCTCACCCATATAGCACACACTGCCTATTGTATGACCCGGCGTGTGGAGTACTGTAAACGATATATCGCCATCCGCTATGACATCACCATCTTTTACAGATATATATTCAATTACAGGCTTAAAATCCGCAAACGGCTCTATCCACACAGCAAGATTTTTTTGAGCATCAGAAAGCATAGGAACATCAAGCTCATGAATATACACCTTTGCTCCTGTTGCCTTCTGCACTTCATTCACACCGCCTATATGATCGTAGTGACCATGCGTCAGGAATATTTTAGTAAGGGTAAGTCCATTTTCCTTCAAAAAGCTTATAATACGCTCAGCATTTCCGCCAATATCTGAAGCAACCACAGTATTATCGCCGGTATATACAATATGGCAGTTTGTCGCAATACTTCCAAGCATAAAAGTTTTTACCATTCGCATAATATTCCTCACTTTCTTGCACGATCAACAGAAATAACACTCTTGATCTTTCTGAGTTTTTCCATGACATTTTTCAGTTGATCTGTTCCGTCGACACGCACTGTAACTTCAATTACAGCGTTGCCGTTTTTCAGTGTACGGGAGTTTGAATTCATTATCATTACATGATTTTCCATCATAACTTTTGAAACATCGAATACAAGACCAACTCTGTCAACCGCAACTATCTCCAGACCTATATCCAGCTTCAATGGCTTTACAGTATTCTTCCATTTAACAGCCATCCAACGTTCCATTTCCTCGGGAATATTTCTCTTAGCAGCGGAAATGTAATTTATACAGCTTCTGGCATGGATTGAAATACCATGTCCTCTTGTAATGAATCCTACAATATCATCCCCAGGCATAGGACTACAGCATCTTGCAAGTTTATACACAATATCATCTATCTTATCTATCTCTATACATCCATCACCGTTTGAAGAAATCGGCTCAATTATTGGCATCTCTTCAAGATCTGTTTCAGACGACTTGCCGTAATTCTTCTCATATTTATCTTTAAGTCTCGGCATTATCTTAGAGAGAGAAATGCCGCCATAGCCTATAGAAGCATAGAAATCTTCTATGCTCTCACAACTGTGACGCTTCAGATCATCTGCAAGGAAATTTTCAATTTCTCCCGCCGGAAGCTCCATTCTATATCTTTTGAACTCCTGCTCCAGACTGGACATTCCCTGCTGAATATTCTCGTCACGCTTTTCTTTCTTGAACCACGACCGGATCTTAGCTTTTGCTTCATTCGTTTGTACTATCTGCTGCCATGCTCTTGTTGGTCCTTTATTAGGATCTTTTGTTGTTAGTATCTCACATATAACACCGGTCTGCAATCTATAGTCAAGCGGCACCATCTTGCCATCTACCTTAGCCCCTACTGTCTTATGACCTATCTCTGTATGAATACGATATGCAAAATCAAGAACAGTAGCATTCTGCGGAAGTGTTATAGAATCACCTCTCGGAGTCATAACAACTATTTCCTCAGGAGCAAGATCATTTTTAATTATATTTACAATTTCCTCAACATCATCTGATGTCTGCTGAGCTTCAATAATTTTTCTGACCCATGCAAGGCGTTCCTCCATGCGATCACGTTTCTGGATTCCTTCTTTATATTTCCAATGAGCAGCAACGCCGTATTCAGCTGAAATATGCATATCCCATGTGCGTATCTGTATCTCAAACGGAATCCCCTCAACCGATGTTACTGTAGTGTGAAGCGACTGATACATATTAGCCTTAGGACTTGCAATATAATCCTTAAAACGATTAGGTATAGGTCTGAAAAACGAGTGTACTATACCAAGAACAAGATAACATTCAGCTTCGTTGCTTACAATGACACGAACTGCATACTTATCATATATTTCGTCAATATTCTTATGACTCATATATATTTTCTTATAAATGCCGTATATGCTCTTAACTCTGCCCGATATAGAAGGCTCTTTCTCAAAATTCTCTTCTGACAGACGTCTGCTAAGGCGCTCGATTATTGATTCAATAAAAATCTCACGTTTTTCCTTTTTTAGAAGCATTACGTGTTCGATCTCTGAATATGCAAACGGATCAAGATATCTGAAAGACAGATCCTCAAGTTCCTCGTGAATTGCACGTATTCCAAGTCTGTGAGCGATCGGCGCATAGACATTCATCGTCTCAAGTGCGATCCTTCGCTGTTTGTGCGGAGGCAAATATTTAAGTGTACGTGTATTATGCAGTCTGTCGGCAAGCTTTATTATCATTACACGTATATCATGCGACATAGCAAGAAGAACCTTCATAAAATTTCCTGCCTGCTGCTGCTGCTTATCAAATACAGGAACACGGCTTAGCTTAGTAACACCATCTACCAGCATAGCAACATCCTGACCGAAAAGCGCCCTTATATCATCAAGAGTATAATTCGTATCCTCCACAACATCATGCAAAAGTCCAACGCATACTGTATCAGTATCCATGCCAAGTTCAACCAGTATTTCTGCCACTGAAAGCGGATGAATGATATACGGCTCACCAGATGAACGCTTCTGATCACCATGAGCTTTTTCAGCAAAATCATATGCAGAAAGTATCTTGCTTAAATTGTACTTTCTGTCCGTATCAATAATTTTCTTTGTCAGTTCTTCAATTGTAATGATCTCCTTAGCCTTTTCCTCGCTCATGGCTTAAACCTCCCCTTTTTTACGTATTTTACTAAGCAATACAGAATCTTCTAAATTTACACTTCCACTTACAAGAAGCTTTTTAACAGTTTGATTATATACATCTATTTCTACAAGTCTTAGCTCCTTAAAAATATCAAGTGCTATGCGCAACTTGCAGTAATTCATGTTAAAGGACTGCATATGTATAAAAAGTGAATCTATATATAGTTTATTAGATGGTATACTTTTATATATATTAACCAGA
>CAMWPG010000087.1 GCA_947176075.1 uncultured Ruminococcus sp.
GGTATAAATACTGTAATTATTCTTGATAATTCTATCACTGGTATGACAGGTCATCAGGATAACCCAACAACAGGTTATACGATTCGTGGAGAAGAAACAAAGCAGGTGAATCTTATTACTCTATGCAAAGGTGTCGGAGTGGAGAGTGTTGTTGTAGCTGATCCGTTTGATATCAAGGAATTTGAGAGAGTTGTAAAGGAAGAGATTGCTAAAGATGAGCCTTCTGTAATCATAGCACAAAGACCGTGCGCACTTCTTAAAACAGTGAAATACACAGGTCATTGCAAGATAAGTGATGACTGTAAGAACTGCAAGCTTTGCATGAAGCTTGGCTGTCCAGCTATCTCTATAAAGGACGGCAAGCCATACATAGATGAATCTCAATGCAACGGATGCGGACTTTGCACGGGCGTCTGTCCGTTTGGCTGCATAGAGAAGGAGGATTGAAAAATGGGACTTAAAAACATTATGATAGTAGGTGTCGGAGGTCAGGGTACATTACTTGCCAGCAGGATACTGGGCAATGCTGTTATTAATGCCGGCTTTGATGTAAAGGTATCAGAAGTGCATGGTATGAGCCAGAGAGGCGGAAGTGTTGTAACATATGTAAAGTATGGCGAAGAGGTTCATTCTCCGATTATTGATAAAGGCAGTGCTGATATTATTCTTGCATTTGAAGAACTTGAAGCTTATCGTGCGCTTCCATATCTTAAAAAAGGCGGCAGGATGATCGTAAACACACAACAGATAAACCCTATGCCTGTAATAATCGGGGCTGCTGAATATCCTGACAATATTTGTGAAAAGCTTCAAAGAGTATGTGACATCACAACAGTAGATGCAGCTGCTTTAGCTAAAGAGGCAGGCAGCATAAAGGCTGTAAATGTAGTTTTGATCGGTGTTATGGCTGCATCAACAGATATTCCTTATGAGGAGTGGATAGAAACTATCCGCAGTACAGTGCCGCCAAAATTTGTTGAATTGAATATAAGGGCATTTGACCTTGGATATAATCTGAATAAGTAAGATGGATATAAAGCTTTGCAGTCTTTTATGAAAATTATAAGACTGCAAGCTTTTTTCGTTTTTATAGTGAACGACAAATTTATTTGGCGTTTGCTATCTGCAATTCAGCTGTAGTTAAAATAACCGAAAAATACTTTTTATATTATGCAAAAATGCTCAAAAAATAGGGCTGATGAATAAAATATAGGAATATGCTTGACCTTGTACCGAAAAAGAGTTATAATAAATAATGTATAGCTGTGTATTAAAACACGGCAGCAGAAATTTTTTGCAGCTGTAAAGGCTGTGTGTTATGGAGTGCGTTATGGCAAATTTCTGGTGTAAGGTATGTGGACATAAGCTTGACACTGTAGATGGTGCAGTTGTATCTACCTGTGTCTCGTGCGGTGCAAGACAGGTGCTTCCAATACCTTTGAGCGGCGAGTATCTAAAATATTATGCCGAGCTTGTTATGCTGCAGCAAAGCGAGCAGTTTGAGCAGGCAGAGGAGCTTTTTGAGCATTTGCTTCTTGAAGGCGGAGCTGATGCAGCTCTTTATTGGCTCGGAGTGTTGATCGATCACAAGGCAGTCTATAAAATTGGAAAGAACGGATACACTATAGTTTGCGGCAAAGCGAGCGAAACAAGTGTTGCGGAGAATGAATTTTTTCAAAAAGTTTTGCATTATGCAAGTCCGGCTCAGCGTGGAATTTTTGAAAATGACGGCAGTATGCTTGAAATTTCACGATTGGAGTCGCTTGGAAAATATGAAGCTGCATTTGAGTCTGAACAGCCGCTGAACAAGGGCTTTCTGTGCTTAGAGGATGGAGCGTGGGATGCTGCGGCTGCGCAATTTGATCGTGTACTTAATGATGATCCTGAGAATGCCCTTGCTTATTTCGGTAAGATGATGGCAGAACTGCAGGTTAGGCGTGAGGGTGAGCTTACACGTACCGGAATGCGGCTTATAGAAACTGAGAATTATAATAACGTTTTGAAATACGGCGATAAGCTTTTATGTGACAGGCTTGAAAAATACCGTATATCGGGTATACTTTATCAGGCAACTGAACACAGCAAGTGTGCTGTGACTGTTGATGACTGGAAACATGTAAAAAAGCTTCTCATGGAAATACGTGAGAATGAACGTGCCAGAGAATATCTTGCGCTTTGTGACAGAAAAATACGTGCTATAATGGTTCGAGAGGCGCAGCTTGTGATAGGCTGCCGTGAAGCAGCAAATCTTGGAATTACTACAGATACTCTCGGAACGAGAATGGTAAGTGCGAATTATTATTATGATTTTGATATGTCATATGAGACATCAAAAGATAAACAGAAAAAGTTTAAACCGCCGTCGAGCCGTGCAGTCGCAATAGCGGCACTTATTGTATTGGTTATTTTAGTGCTGCTGTTTTCTCTTCCCTTTTTGCTGGGCGGAAGAGCTGAAGATGAAAGAGAAAAGGTATCTGAAATAAGCCATACAGAAGAATCAGTGCCTAAATATTCTGATTCCTTGGATGAAAAATTGCCGGCAGATAAAAAGGAAGCTGATATATCTGGTAATAAAGCATTTTGCGTAGCCGGAAATATGGCTTTTACACTCGATGGAAATGGAAATGTAGTTTGCCTGAGTGAAATCAACGATTCTGTAAGTATAGAAAGCACGGAGAGCGATGGAACGCAGAATGGAGCCAGCTTTACTCCGAATGCAACTCCATATGCTTCAGATTATAATACATGGAGTGATGTTGCCGCACTTTACGGAAGTCCTGATGGCGAGGTGCTTTTTGGAGTTATGAAAAACGGAACTGTGGCATATGATATTTTTTCATCATCAAATATGAATTATGAGGCTGCATACAAGCCAGTGTCGTCTTGGATGAATGTTAGTCATATTGTGTGGGAAAGCGGAGATATACAGAATCCTTTATTGTTTGCGGTAACAAAAGACGGAAACATTTACATATCTGATATTGGACTCGAAAAAAAACTTAACCAGATGCTCGATAAACTGAAAGACAAAGGCTTTTTTGTAGAAACATTATGTGCGAGTGATTCAACAGTGCATATTCTTATGACTAATGGAGGATATCTTTCTGTGAAGTATAAGGACTTGATAGAATGATAAAGCATATTACAAATGATTTTGAAACAGTTGAATATGATGCAAAGCAAAGCGTAATGATGTATGACAATGTTCAGTTTGAAGAATACCCAGTGCATTGGCATAAAGAAATAGAGATAATAATGCCTGTAAGAAAGAATTATTACATAGAGATTGCAGGTAAAAAGTATGATATCAAAAAAATGAAGTTTTTATCATACCGTCCTTTGAGCTCATCATCAACGGAAATCGCTGTACGTTCAGGATTTAAAAGTCTTGCTACGTTTAACAGAGTTTTTAGAACTATTAAGTATTGTACTCCTACTGATTTTAAGAAATTTTATGAGAAAACTGATTAGGCCGTTTGCATAAATAGCAGACGGCTGATTTTTTTGTATTTAAATGATATCGTATCGTGTATAATACGAAAACTAAAATTATAATAAATTTGTTAGCTGCTATATATCCATCTTCCCTAAAGCACGATTTTTTATAAAAACAACAGGAAAATGCATTGAAAATGGGAATCTTATCTTGTATAATATAAATAGAAGTTGCAAAGAAATGGCGTATTTTTTGCATGTTTAAAGGAGGATATAAATGAAAAGACAAAATTTAAAGAAGACGGCAGTAGGTATTATGTCTTGTATAATGCTGACAGCGGCTATTCCGGTAACTATTGCAGATGCAGCTGGAAATCTTATCAGCAATTCCACATTTGACAGCGGTTCATCCGGCTGGGGAATATATAAAGAAAGCGGAGGCGTATGTTCGCTTTCTGCACAAAATGGAAAGCTTGCAATTGATGTTCAGAATGTTGGAAAGCTGACATATTCATGCCAGTTTTTCTATGATATAGTACCGCTTTATCAGAATGGCGTATATCGTATGCAGTTTGATATTTCTTCTACAACAAACAGATATGTAGAAGCTATGATACAGCAGAATGGCGGTACATATCAGGCATATACATGGAAGGGTATCGACATTTCTCCCGAGGTAACTCATGTAGATCAGACCTTTACAATGAAAGAGGAAACTGATATCATGACGAAGTTTGCCTTCAACTGCGGTAATGAGGGAGAAGAACTTCCGCCGCATACTATTTATCTTGACAATGTATCTATCGAGCTTATTGATGATTCTGCTGTTGATTATTCAGCAAGCCGTCCTTATGAGCCACCTATCGTTTTGAATCAGGTAGGCTATAAGCCAAACAGTGTTAAGACTGCTGTTTTCAGAAAGCTCAGCGGAGAAACAAGCTTTTCTGTTGTTAATGCAGATAGTAACCAGATCGTTTACACTGGACAGCTGACAGGACCTATACAAAATAGCAGTGCTGATGAAACTAATTATACCGGCGATTTTTCATCTGTAACTCAGCCTGGTAAATATTACATAACTTGTGGAAATCAGGATAAGTCATATGAATTTACTATTGGTGATGATGTATACGATTCAATTTTTGATGATACTCTTCGTATGCTGTATTTGCAGCGCTGCGGCACATCGGTTGACGGCGGAGCGTTTAGTCATCCTGCTTGTCACAACACAAGAGCAAGAGTTTATGGAACAAATGAAACAATTGATGTAACAGGCGGATGGCATGATGCAGGCGACTACGGCAGATATGTTGTTCCGGCTGCAAAGTCTGTAGCAGATCTGCTCTATGCTTATAGTGCAAATCCTAAAATGTTCAGCGATAGTATAGGCATTCCTGAGAGTGGCAATGGCATTGCAGACGTTCTTGACGAGGTTCGTTATGAGCTGGAATGGATGCTTAAAATGCAGGCTCCGTCAGGCGGTGTTTATCACAAGGTTACTTGCGAAAGCTTCCCGGGTTATGTTATGCCGCAGATGGAGACGGCAGAGCTTATCGTAACACCTGTTACTACAACAGCTACAGCAGATTTCTGTGCGTCTATGGCGCTGGCTTATGAATTCTATAAGGATATTGATGCAGGATTTGCTAATAAGTGTATGGATGCAGCAAAGAAGGCATGGGAATTTTTACAGCAGAATCCGAATATGATATACTCTAATCCTACGGATATCACTACAGGTGATTACGGTGATACAAGCGATAAGGATGAGCGTTACTGGGCAGCAGCTCAGATGTACCGTGCAACCGGCGAAGCACAGTACCTATCTGCATTTGAAAGCATGGGCAACTTAAAGGGCATGGATTGGGCTTTAGTAGGTGACTATGGAAATATTGCTATTCTCACAATGAAGGATATTGACAAAAATTCCTCTGCTTATGCAAAGGCAAAGAACGGTATTATTCTTCAGGCAGATACATTTGCGAATTTGTCAAATAGAAATCCGTATGGCGTTTCTGTTTCAAAGTTGAATTGGGGCAGTAACATGACTGTTGCAAATGCAGGTGTTATACTGAGTTTGGCGAGTCAGATCACAGGCGATGATAAGTATATTGAAGCATCTGAGGCAAATCTTAATTATCTTCTTGGTAAAAATCCGAATGCAGTATGCTTTGTAACAGGCTATGGCACAGTATCTCCGCAGAATCCTCACCATAGACCATCTATGGCAGCAGGAGAAGCAATGAAGGGTATGCTGGTAGGCGGCGTTAACTCCAGTCTGGAAGACAGTGCTGCTAAGGCTTATCTTTCTAATATGCCTGCCGCAAAGTGCTACGTTGACCATTCTGAAAGTTACTCTACCAATGAGATTACAATTTACTGGAATTCTCCGCTTACATATTTAATGGCACTGACTTCATCCGATAGTGCTGTTGGACCTGGAATCAAAAAGGGAGATATAAACCTTGACGGCGTTGTAAGCGTTGCAGATGCAGTTCTTCTCCAGCGATATATTGTAGGAATATCTAAACTTACAAATGATCAGATGAACATTGCTGATATGGATAACAGCAACAGAGTAAATATTTATGATCTTTCTCTGCTCAAGGAAGAGATCAAGAACAACAGATAATCTTATATAAAAAAGCGGCAGTACTGCAAAAATGCAAAACTGCCGCTTTTTTACTGTTTATTTTTCCTTCTGTACAAAGAAGGTGTATAGCCTGTTTGTTCTTTAAACTGTTTAGAGAAATGCACATAGCTTTTGTATCCGCACTGTACAGCTACAACTTCAATGCTCATATTGGTAGTGCTAAGAAGCATCTTTGCATATGATGTACGGCTGTTTATCAGATCTTGAATAAATGTGGTTCCGAAAATTTCCTTGTACTTATGCTGAAAAAGAGACTTGCTCATTCTTAGTTCGTGAGCAGCTTCTTCAACAGTATGAAAATCATAAGGCCGGCTATATAGCTTTCCTCTTATTATAGACAGCTTTTCAAATTTATTGTCAAAAGCGGATTCTTGTTTTGCTCTCATTTCTTCATCTATTTTTGAAAATATTAGAGACATATAGCTCAGTATATTCTTTTCTTTGTTTTTGTTATAGGAATAATTTTCATATGTAATGGACTTTACGCAAAAATTCAGAAAGTTAATATTTTTTAAAGGAATAGGAGTGTCAAACGGAATGTCGAATTGTTCAAAGAACTTTTGCTCGTCATTTTCAAAATCAAAATGCACAAAATCGTTAGCAAAATTTTTTTGGGGAAGACAGCGATAAAATTGTGGTGTACCTTTTTTATAGATAAATACGGAGTTTTTAGGTACTTTTCTATCTATTCCATCGAGAGTAAATATAGAATCCGTTTTGAGGATCAGCAGGAGATAGTCTCCGCTGCCGTGGGGTCTGTCAATATAAAAATCAGCGTCATGACAATGATTAAACCCAACATTGCTTATTATCATAGTAAATCCTCCACAAACACATACTTTTATACTATTATATAATAATATTTTTATATAGTCAAGAATAAATGTTGCAATTTATGCTTCTTATTGATATAATATATAGTAAACGACAAATTTATAGAGCGTTTGCTACTTGCTGATAAGCACGTAGTGAACGCAGTGAGCGAATGTGCGAGGCATTTAAAATATTACATAATAGGAGGCAGTGGTGATGATATATACTGTGACCTTTAACCCTGCAATAGATTATGTTGTACATGGGGAAAAGATAGAAATGGGAAGCGTAAACCGATTGAAGCATGAAGAAATGTATATTGGCGGAAAAGGGATAAATGTTTCATTTATACTTGCTGAGCTTGGAATAAGATCGGTCGCCCTTGGATTTGTCGCTGGCTTTACAGGAGAAGCTATTGAAAGAGGTGTGAGAGAAAAGGGTATCGAGACAGACTTTATATATCTTAAAAGTGGATTTTCAAGGATCAATGTCAAGATAAAATCCGGACTTGAAACAGAGCTTAACGGCAACGGACCGGATATAGGAAACGAAGCTTTGGAGGAACTTTTCATTAAGCTGGACAGATTAAAGGACGGCGATATGATCGTTCTTGCGGGCAGCATTCCGTCATCTCTTCCGACTGATACTTATGAGGAAATTTTAAAGAGACTTTCAGGCAGAAATATAAAAGCAGCAGTTGATGCATCCGGAGATCTTCTCATGAATGTTATCAGATACAAGCCGTTCCTCATAAAACCCAATCATCATGAGCTTTCACAGATGCTTGGTAAAAAGCTGAAAACAAGAGCTGATATAGAAGAAAGCGCTGCGCAGCTTTATGCAATGGGTGCGCAGAATGTTCTTGTTTCAATGGCAGGAGAAGGTGCTGTTCTTCTTGATGAAGCCGGTAGATTTCACATATGCAGGGCTTGCAGCGGAATTTTGAAAAATTCTGTTGGAGCAGGAGATTCAATGGTTGCAGGCTTCATTGCAGGCTCACTCAGTAGTGATTATGAATATGCTCTGATGCTTGGAACAGCAGCAGGAGGTGCAACGGCATTTTCAGAGGGCCTTGCAAAAAGGGAGAGTATATATC
>CAMWPG010000088.1 GCA_947176075.1 uncultured Ruminococcus sp.
CCTATCATTTGATTATTATTATTTTAACATGAAACTTTTATATGCAATAAAGATTTTTAAGATAACCAGTTGTAAAAAAACAGTAAAATATAAGACAAACTCTTGATATATGATATTTCGGGTGATATAATATAGAAATATATGCTTTTGATTTTTTAGAAAAAGGAGGATATTATGCTTACAAGATTCAGGAGAACATTTATAGGAGACAGAGCATTTTACAAACGTGTGCTTCTAATTGCAATTTCCATGATTATACAAAATGCTATTACAAGTTTTGTCAGCTTTCTTGATAATATCATGGTAGGGCAGATCGGTACTGAGCAAATGTCAGGTGTTGCCATTGTAAATCAGCTTATGTTTGTATTTAACATAGCAATTTTCGGCGGTGTATCGGGTGCTGGTATATTTGGTACTCAATTTTTTGGCAAAGGCGATCATACCGGTCAGAAATATGCCTTTCGCTTTAAAATGTATGCCGTAATTTTCATATCAGCTATAGCTTTTGTACTTTTTTGCTTTTGGAGCAATCCGCTTATTTCCCTATATCTTAGCGACAATGGAACAGTAGGCGATATAGATCTTGCTCTTAAATACGGTCATGAGTACCTCATTATTATGCTCGGCTCACTTCTGCCTTTTGCTGTATGTCAGGCTTATGTTAGCACTATTCGTGAAACTGGTCAGACCTTTGTGCCAATGATTGCAAGTGTAGTAGCGGTGGGATCAAATCTTGTACTTGATCTGATTCTCATATTTGGCTTTGCAGGAATACCTGCAATGGGCGTAAAGGGTGCAGCTATCGCAACAGTAGCATCACGTATTATAGAATGTGTTATAGTTGTTATCTGGACACATATTCATAAGGAGAAAAATCAATACATCAAAGGCGCATACAAAGGATTCGGAATTCCTAAGAATATATGTATAAATATTCTCAAAAAAGGCACGCCGCTTATGCTCAATGAATTTTTATGGGCAGCAGGTATGGCAGTCATCGTTCAATGCTATGCAGTTCGAGGACTTGAGGTAGTGGCAGCGCAGAACATTTCATCCACTATAACAAATCTGTTTAATATAGTTTATGTGCAGCTTGGAATGAGTATTTCTGTTATCGTTGGGCAGAGTCTTGGAGCTGGAATGCTTTCAGATGCAAAGGATCAGGCAAAGAAGATGATATTTTTCTGTGTGGCATGCTGCTGCGTATTTGCCGGAATAATGGCTGTAGCGGGTGGATTTTTCCCATCTATATATAACACCGATGAGAGCATACGAAAGCTTGCTCGAAGCTTTATCCTTATAGCGTCATTGTCAATGCCTTTATGGGCTTTTTCGCACTGTGCATATTTTACGCTGCGTTCCGGCGGTAGAACAGTCATAACATTTCTGTTTGACAGTGTTTATACATGGGTTGTACTAATACCGTTTGCCTATATACTTGCCAATTTTTCGCAGCTTTCAATCGAGACAATATTTTTCATTATACAGTTTACTGAGATTATAAAGGTCACTATTGGAATGATTATGCTGAAAAGCGGAATATGGATTCAGAATATAGTAACAGACAAGTCATAACAGCTCCAGCGCAAAATATATTTCGAACAAATTGAAAAGTAAGTCTTGACATTTTGACAAAAAAGCTGTATAATTTAAATAGTAATTATAAGAGCCTAAACAGGCTCTAAGAATAGGAGAGATCACTATGGCTAATATTTTTGACAAATTGTCCGGAGCAAGCAAGGGCGTTGCAGATATGTCCAAGAATGCATCTGACACAAACAATCTTAAAAGAAAGATCGCTTATGAACAGGAACGTATTCTTGAAGTTATGCAGGAAATAGGAAAGCATTACTATTCTAACCCAAACGGCGACTATACTGCTCTTTGTGAGGATATTGATGACAGAAAGAGAAGAATAAACAGTATGAGAAATGAGCTTCAGTCTATAAAGGGATTTCGTATTTGCAGCAAGTGCGGTACAAAGTTCGATGAAAAGTATACATTCGAATTCTGCGGAAAGTGCGGCGCTAAGCTGCTTTCTGAATAATTTTTTCTTCGTTAAACCAAAAGCGGCGGTTGCAATTTAACAATTGCAACCGCTGCTTTTTATGCACATTTACATAATGCGGATAACATTTTTGGATAAAAACAGTGCATTATATATATTGACTTTTTTCCATTTTATGGTATATAATGTAAGTAGACATAAAATTGGATTTTGCAGGTGGTTCAGTTGCTATCAATATATTTTTCAGGAGGTACAATTTATGAAAAAATTAAGTAAAGTTTTAGCATTTTTATCAAGTGCAGCTATAGCAGCAGGCACAGTATCCAGCATATCCGCTGGTGCAATTTATCAATGGGTAGATTCTAATGAACTTCTTGTAAATCCGAATCCAGATAAGTTTGTAGAGTACAAATCAGATTACAAAGAGATAACTTACAGAAGAATCGATAATCCGTATAATTTTTATTCTTATGATTCTTTCAAGTATAATTATCTTAATTTATCAGTCGATATTGGGGCAGATTGGGAAAGTGTGTATGAAAAGTACGCAGATACCCTTGATTTTGATAGCGTACACAGCTGGGAAGATACTCAGCGCAATATGGTGTGCATAAATATGTATGATATGCTTAGTGAAGGCGATGACCCAAGAAATCCTGCGTCCATCGAAAATAAGCGAAATGATATCGAGCTGTTTTGTGCAGAATTAAATGCAAATGGCATATTGCGTAATGCAATGTACAATGAATTTCAAGCGGAAATAATAGATTGGTTTATTGATAAATACATTGAATTGAATGGCTTCACTGGCACTATTGATGATATTAAGGCGGTTACAGATAAATATACTGAATCTGCAATTATTAAAATGACAGATAATAATTGCACTATATATATAGATGATACTGATAATCAAGAAAACAACCCAGAGCGTATGCTTCAATTTGATGATTTCATGTCCATGTATGACGAAATTGATAAGCTTGATGAAAATGATAAAATCTCAAAAAGATACTCAGCACTTGCAGATTCTCGTACTGTTTATGCAGAAAGCGTAGACATCCTCGCAGCAATAGGCGATGGCGGCGACGGCTTTATTTATGGTGACCTTACCGCAGACGGCAGCATAGGCATTGCCGATGCAATCGTAATGAATAAGGCAGTAACAGGCATAGTAACTCTCAATTCCGACCAGATAAAGGCAGCCGACGTAAACGGAGACTGCTCTGTAAACAGCGATGATCTTGATCTTATGCTGAATTTCCTTGTTGATAATATCACATCCTTTCCAATTGAAAAATAAATTCTGATATAAATAAAACCGCTTCACATTTTGTGAGGCGGTTTCTTTGGTCTTTATGCAGAACAATTTCTTTATTGATACTGATAAACACCTATGTGCTCAAAGCCATCGAGCAGCTTATCAACTTTCTTAAATGCAATAGCAGTCCCCTTTGCAACGCAATTAAGCGGATTTTGTGCAACAACACATTTGATCTTGAGAGTACGCTCAATAAGCTTGCTGATTCCTCCGAGAAGCGCTCCGCCTCCGGCAAGCAAAATGCCATTCTCATAAATATCACTCACAAGCTCAGGCGGCGTTTCTTCAAGCACCGTCTTTATTGCCTGTATTATCTGCGACACTTCATCTTCTATAGCCTCAAATACGTCAAGCTCGCTTATCTCTACTTTTTCAGGCATTCCGCTTACCAAATTTCTACCCTTAGCAAACATTGTCACATTCTCGTATGGGTCATACAGATTAGTCAGCTCGCACTTGATCCTCTCTGCCATTCTCTCACCTATGAGCAGCTTATATTTTGTCTGCATATATCTTATAATGGCTGCATCAATAGTATTTCCAGCTGATTTTATGGAATGAGAAGTTACTACACCATTCATAGATACGATCGCTGCATCTGTTGTGCCGCCGCCTATATCTACTATCATATTTCCCGTGGCAAGACTTATATTTACACCTGCACCTATAAGAGCAGCGATAGGCTCATCTATCAGATATGCCTTACGTGAACCTGCGCTCATAGCAGCTTCAACTACAGCACGTTTTTCTACATCAGTAATAAATGATGGTACGCAAATTATTATTCTCGGCTTGATAAGACGATGCCCTGTTACCCTTTCTATCATGTCTTGTATCATATACTGTGTCATACGGTCATCCGAAATAACTCCGCTGCTGAGTGGCCTTACTACATTTATATAAGCAGGAGTTTTGCCTATCATGTCATAAGCCTGCTGACCGATAGCGATTATTTCTCGTGTACGATCATCATAAGCTACAGCAGACGGTTCGCTTAAAACGACTCCTTTTCTGCCCAGTGTTATCACGGTATTCGCCGTACCAAGGTCTATTCCAATATCTATTGTTGCCATACTTATTCCTCTCTCTTTCTTCGTACAGTTGCAGCAACCGCCGCATAAACTGTCTTTGCGCCGCACATTTTAAGTATTTCAGCGCATCTGCTGAGTGTATTACCTGTGGTGAGTATATCATCACATAATATAATCCTCATTCCCTCAAGATCAAGTCCCATAGGCAGAAAGCTCTCTGTATTTTTCTTTCTATCCTCTGCATTGAGCGTATGCTGCACCCTATATCCATGTGTCTTTATCAGACAATTGTTCATTACCGGAATACCTGTCACAAAAGACATTTCAGAAGCAATGACCTCTGCCTGATTATAACCTCTTAAAAATTTGCTGCGTCTGTCCATAGGAACAGGAACTATTCCATCGCAGCTTTGCCATGAAGAATTTTGCTTTACATATTGTCCAAGCCTCTCTCCTGCAAATATTCCAAAATTTTTATTACGGGAATCTTTCATTACAAGAAGTCCATTTCTCGCCTCATCCTCATAATAAGCTATTGCTACTGCTTCATCATACTTTAAAAGCGAAGCACAAATACATTCCTTTTTGTGCTTGCCGCATTTCCTGCAAAGCTCAGAAATATCTATGAGTACCTTTTTACGGCATTTATCACACAGATATTCATTCCAGACTAAAAATTCATTGCAGCAGGGACAGCGGTTAGGGTATACAATATCAAAGCAAAATCTGCCTATCTTTTGCAATTTGTTCATAAGTGTCACCATTTGCTGAAATCATATGTCTCAGGCAGGTATAACGTTTTGTCCGGCGGTTATTATCAACCATATCACATATTTTTTTCTGTGAACCTATGGTGATAAGCAATTTTTTTGCTCTTGTGACAGCAGTATATAAAAGATTTCTGTAATACAGCTTCGGAAAGCTGTCCAGTATCGGCATTATCACTGCATCAAATTCACTTCCCTGACTCTTATGGACAGTTATAGCATAAGCAAGCTCCAGCTGTTCAAGCATATCAAAAGGATACACCACACGGCGCATATCAAATTCTACAACAGCTTCTCCACTATGTCTGTTTATGCTGAGTATCTTTCCTATATCCCCATTGAATATACCCGTACCATCTTCGTCATCTTTATGCCATATAATATCATAATTATTCTTCATCTGCATTACCTTATCGCCTTCACGAAAGGTATACAGCATAGATCTCATTTCAGAAACGCCTTTCTTCGGCGGATTTATAGCCTGCTGGAGAAGCTTGTTAAGCTCTACAACTCCGAGAATGCCCTTTCTTGACGGCGTTATTACCTGTATATTTTCAGTCGGCGAAAATCCGTATGCATTGGGAAGTCTTTCTCGTACAAGCTCTAATAAAAGCTGTGTGACATCGCTGTGCGCAAGTCTCTGAAAAAAGAAAAAATCAGCGTCTTTTCTTGTAAGATCCGGATACGTACCGTTTATTATTTTATGAGCATTTGTAATTATACAGCTCTCCTGAGCTTGTCTGAAGATCTGTTTCAGCGCAATTACAGGAACTCTCCCGCTGCTTATAAGGTCACCGAGTAAATTTCCTGCTCCAACAGACGGCAGCTGATCGCTATCACCGACAAGCACTACTTTACAGCCAAGCCGCAGCGCACGCAGAAGTCCTTCAAACAAAAGAACGTCTACCATAGACATTTCGTCCACTACAAGCACATCGCATATAAGAGGATTTTTCTCATTATGCTTGAATCTCGTCTCGCCTGTCATATCAAATTCTACCTCAAGCAAGCGGTGTATTGTTTTAGCATGATAACCAGTAAGATCTGATATTCTCTGTGCAGCACGTCCTGTAGGTGCAGCGATCATGACCTTGCAGCCTTGCTTCTCATAAAGTGATATTATAGCATTAAGAGTAGTAGTTTTTCCTGTACCCGGACCGCCTGTCATTATCATTATGCTGCGTGAAAGCGCTGTTGCTATTGCCTGCCGCTGCAAGCTTTCATATGTTATACGGTGTCGGAGCTGCTCTTCATCTATCATCTTTTCATATTTTGAAATTTCATCCATTGTGCTGAAATCACACAAAACACATATCCTGTCTGCAATATAACGCTCCGCTCGATAATAATCAGGAAGATATACAAATTCATGCTCTCCTCTGACATATTCAAAAAGGCTTTCATCTCTCAGCTCCTGCTGATACACTTCATAAAATACCTTCTGTGAAATATTCAGATATTCTGTCGCCTTAGGCTCAAGCTTTTCAAGCGGCAGACACGTATAACCATTCTTAGTATTATATGAAAGTATAAACTCTATTCCTGCCGCAACACGCTCTGGAGAATGCGGAGCAATATTCATATCATGAGCAAGCTTTTCAACACGGCGAAATTCAAGATCTATTCCAGACGAGCAGAGCAAGTATGGATTTGCACATATCATATCACGTCCGCCGCTTCCGTATTTATGATAGACACGCATTGCATATTTAGAACGTATGCCATACTGAGAAAGAAATATCATAATACCACGAAGAGCAAAGATCTCCTTTACTTCAGCTGCAATATTTTCACATTTTTTCGGTGATATACCACGTATTTCAAGAAGCCTTGTCGGCTCTTTTTCCATTATCTCCAGAGTTTTCGCTCCGAAAACGTCTACTATCTTCCTTGCAAGCGACGGTCCTATACCCTTTATTGCGCCGGATGCCAGATATTTCTGTATATTTACAGCATCTGCCGGAAGCTTTCTTTCGCAATACTGCGCCTGAAACTGTGTTCCAAAGCGTGGATGATTAATATAGCTGCCCTCCAGAGCGAGCCGTTCTCCTTCATCGATATCACCGATTTCTCCAACAACTGTAATAAGCTCACCACCGCTGTCGAGTTCAAGTACAGCATATCCATTCTGCTCATTTCTGAACAAAACATCCTCTACAGTTCCTTCTATAT
Source organism: uncultured Ruminococcus sp. (assembly GCA_947176075.1). Taxonomy (GTDB): domain Bacteria; phylum Bacillota; class Clostridia; order Oscillospirales; family Ruminococcaceae; genus Ruminococcus_C. The sequence goes on from CAMWPG010000088.1 coordinate 7,300, forward strand.
GCAGGGTCTGCTCGTTCACATCCACACCTCCGTTTCCAATTATAACTTATCTCAACAATATAATTATACAACCTTTTTCGACAAATTGCAATCCCTTTCCCAAGACTTTTTCTTAAAACCTGTCCGCATAATTTCTATGCGGACACTCCTTAATTGTGTATAATATTTATAAATTCATCCATACTAATATAAACAAGATTCTTCTGCACTTTGCACATTTCACGAACAGCTTCTGACTGTACATCAGGAACATTCATATGAACAATATAAATTTCCGAATAAAAGCACGGCTCGATCCATCTAAGCTGAGAAAGCATACGTCTGAGCTTCGCCTCAAAAAACTCATCATCCTGTCTGTACACCAGCACTGTAAATGCTTTTAATTCTTCTTCTAAAGAGCCTATGGGAACAATAAAAATATGAACAAGCACAGCCACTGCAAACAAACATGATATTATAATGCCCGCTATTACAATACCGCCAACCATATAACACACCTCCTTATGTATTATATGCATTTTGATAGTATATGTATCTTGTACCAGATATGAATATTAAAATTATAAAGCAGAATAATATTATAACACGCAAATCAATTTTTAAAATTCAATTTACTTCAGGGTACTGTTTTTTGATATTTTCACAAAAGGAAATAGCTTTTTGTGACTGA
>CAMWPG010000089.1 GCA_947176075.1 uncultured Ruminococcus sp.
ACTCATATCTCTATTCTATCATATAACTATTTGATTGTCAAGTTGATATACTATATCAGTTTCGCTACGGGATTTTTATCCGTCTGACTTTAACAACAGGTATGCGGCTTGGTGAAGTGCTGGGATTAAAATGGGAAAACATTGACCTGCGTTCTGGCATACTGAACATTCGACAGACACTCAACAGACTTGAAAAAATCGACTACAATGGAAAAGGTTCAAAAACCGAGATTGTATTTCAAGTTCCCAAAACTAAAAATTCTATCCGTTCCATTCCGCTTTTACCATTTATGATAAAAGAATTACAGGACTGGAGAAATGTACAGATGAGTGATAAGGTACAGGCAGGTACAGCCTATAAGGATATTGGAATGGTAGTCACAAATCCATTAGGCGGTTACATAGAACCAAGGACATTCAAGGATTATTATAATAAGATTTTACAAGCTGCAAATATCGGGCATTATACATTTCATGCACTCCGCCATACATTCTGTACAAGAGCATTGGAAAACGATATGGATACAAAAACTGTTTCGACTATCATGGGACATTATTCAGTTGCATTAACACTTGATGTATATAGTCATGTACTGGACAGTCATAAGCGTGAGGAAATGATGAAAATGGAAGGACTGTTTGACCTCCCGACAATGCCTCACAGCAGCAGTCCTATCCCATTATTGTTACTCCAAACACAAATGGATTTATATTGAATGTAGTGGATTTTGATGACCTGAGTTTTGAAGTGGATAATATTCAGTTCGGCTTGGTTTGTATTCAGGATGCAATTACGGAAAAGCTTGTCGAGTATTGTCCTCCTGTTCCAACTCCGTGTTCCGATTTGGTTCTTTCGGCTGATGAGTTTGTTATCATGATTACGATATAACCTTGAAAGGAGAGCTTTTATGCTCTCCTTTCTTTTTACATCGCCTGATTTCAGATTTACAAAACCGTTTTCATGACATTAAAAATCAACGTAATACTGGCATTTTTTAGCTTGTAAAAATCGTACTTACAGGAATCTGTATATTATATGGATTTACATTGATTTATTTTTTCATCACTGCAATTGCTTTGTTATTCTGGTTATTCTTTTTCCTTTTACACTTTCACTTTTAATCATATAGAGGAGGTCAAGTTCGGAAAAAAACATTTTCAGTTTTTCATCAGAATAGAACTTGTCCTTATTTTTCCATTGCGTATCAAGCGGTTTCCCGTAATGTAAAATTTTATACATTTCGTTGATTTTTCGTTTGAGTTCAAGGAAGCTGTCATATGAATCATTTTCATCAGGCGAAATAATATTAACACCTATCAGACTATCAAGATATTCTGAAAATCCTGCTTTTGCTTCTTCAATTTCTTCCTCTGATGTTTTCACAGTGATGTCAATTACATCATTGTACTTGTCCTCTATATCAAGATGCGTAAGAAGAATTTTTATAAAATCAGATTTTGTATCTTTTGATTTTGAATTCATTCTTTGGAGAACAAATATATAGAAGCAGGTATCATAATAGAGCTTGTAAATTGCAGGATAATTAAATTGTACAGACATACAATTATTTGCTGAAGAACCATTTGGAAACAAATAATAATACTTTGACGGAGAAGAATTTACAAGTCCGTTGAGCTGGCATGCTACATTCTGTTGCATATTGAAATTCAGGTTTATTATTTCCATGCAGTCCTTGATACAATCACGGTAACGCTTTTTTACATTTTTGCAACTTGCATCTGGAAAATAAACTTTCACAGTTTCATTTTCGGCTACCCTCTTTCTGCCCAGCAACTGTTTTACTACCGACATAGGTGCAAACGGAACAACGATATGTTTTACATTATCATCCTTCACATTTATGCCGTTGTAAATGACTGTTGTTGCGATAAGCACACGGCAGTCAAATCTGCACGAACGTATAAGCTGGTTGTAAATTTCTGTATTTTCAGTATCGTTCTTATTTTCAGCATTTAAAAAATATACAGAATTATTGCATATACCCTGTAAACATAATTTCAGCATAACACCTTCGTTGATTGATTTTACAAAAATCATCCACTTTTCATTTATAGGAGTCTGGGCAATCTGAGAACAGATATCATCTATTGTTTTGTACTTATAAGGCTGAATGTAGGAATAATCTGTAGGAAGTGAAAGCACTGAATTAAAATTTTCTTGTTTCCATAATATTCCTGATAAATTGTCAGAAAAGAAATCTTCTTTTTTCTCAATTATATCTAAAGGCTCTTTGGAAAATCTGTTCATATACTGAACATAATCGTAAATCTCCTCCATTGTACCTGACATAAATATTTTTGTTGCATTCGAGAAAGATTTCCCTAAAAAAGTCTGCACAAAAAAGCTTATTCCCTTATTGAAATTCGTATCGTCAAGTATGTAGTGTGCTTCATCGAATACCAGATATCTTGCCTGCGAACAGAAATCTAAAAATCTATTATTCCGTAACATACACTTCAGAGCCGCACACTGATAGGATATTATCATGATATTCAGATTATCGTTCTCACCAAATATCACCATATTTTCATGTAATATTTCATTATATTTATATTTTATAAATTCAGGATTAACCTCTGAAATAATATCTGTTATTTGCTGCTGCATCAGCGACTGCCTGTTTTCAAATATGACAACTTTCTGATTTCCGCAACGTTTCAGCAGTTCATTTTTTATAAAAGTATTTTTCCCTCTGCCAGTACCAGCCGATATGAATACCTGTTCTCCTGGTTTCCAGGACTGCCATATTTCCTTTTTAAGCACATCATTTACATATCTGTACTTTGATTTACAGCCTTTCGGCAGCCTGAATATATTACTTTCAGGTTCGGGGATATGTCTTGGTGAATTACATATGCTTTCACGCAAATTCCTAAATTCTTCTGCCAGTTCTTTATCATTTTTATTATTCAAATCTGGAACAGTAACAGTTGGATTTTCAGATAATTCGGACTGTTGTCTGTCATATGCAACTGCTCCGTTCGTTACCGCATTAAAAAATTCATCGTAAGTATGATACAATGCAGAATCAAGGCTTTCATGATTCAAAAAATTTTTCGTAATCTCTTTAAATCTCTCATCATATATGATTGTTCCGTCTTCATTTCTCTTCAATTTGTCAAAATCATACCATAATAAATCCACAATTGGCATTATTGAATTCATTTTGATTTCACTCCTTTTGCTGATAAAAAATCTTACATTTACATTATACCACATCACAATGGCAAATTCAACAAAAAATTTAGGAGCAGGCTTTATTCCTGCTCCTAAATAATTTAAGTTCTTACTTATCCATTGATAAGGGGTCAAATTGGGGTCAACTCAGCTCCAAGCAAAAAGACAACCCACGTAATTGTCCGTATTACGTGGGTTTATGCACTTTGTTTTTTAAGATTTTATTACTTTCATCGGGTTATGAGATTCAGATTTTCTTTGTTTTACGTTCCAAAATCAATATTTTGCTTTAAAAACAGCTGTTTTTCGTATCGCATTTTTCATTATTCGCAGGATTTTAAGAGTAATTTTTTGTGGGTAAGGGTGTGATAAGGGTATAGAATTTTATCACTGACTTATGCTAAAAACGCACTGCCGACTACATAATTCTTACATAAAATTACACAATAGCCTCAATAATTGTCCTACCGTTCAGCTCTATTGTATGCATACCGCTTTGCTTATTTTTGTTAAAATTGAAGCTAAGTAAATATCCCTTATCTATGTGATAGTAATCTAGATATTCAGATAATTGCTGCTCTCCTTTTGTGTTATATTCATCTCCGTGCCAAATTTTCAATTCGATGATGTACTGCTTTCCAAGATAATCAACGATAACATCAGTACGCCTCTGGTCACGAGTTTGCGCCTCAATATAATAATTTCCTGTACCGTTAATAATTGGTCTCAGATAAAGCAGAAACAACTTTCTTCCATCATCTTCTTTGAATTTATCCGGCTGAGAACCATAAATGTCATTGAAGTGCTGTATAAATTTTTCAAGGATAAGTTCTATATTCAGTTGATTACCGGATATGAATTGATTTTTATCATTAACTCCCTCAGCGAAAATCAAACTATTTGTCGTTTCAAGAGAGATAAACCAATCATAAATCACTATTTCAAAGATTCGATTTGCAATCACTAGCGTTCCATTATCATTTCTCACAAATCCATACATCATGGCACTGTGTATTGCCGAATCATACGCATTGAACAAAAACTTCTGACCTTGGAATAACATTGAATATAATAACTTTCGCAATATTTTATCGTCTTCAAGTTTATTAATCAATGATTCGAATAAAGGATTTCTATCAGTGGTCAATTGCTTAGTTGCAGTTATCAAATCAGCAGCAGTCCATCTTGTATTTTGTTCATCCATCAATTTACAGATGCTTGATACCAACACCGGATACCCCGTGGTATAATCATAAATCAGATGTGATATCTTCTCGATATTCATTCCAGTTTTATGATCATTCTCATATTGTTCTAGCATGCCTTCAATATCTTTCGGTGAAAAGCTCATATCTACATCAAAGGAAGACGCAATATTCCATGGACTATTGTGTCTATGCTCTGCATCAGGCCGGATTTTCTGTCTAAGATTTCTGATATCATGTACTCCGGCAAGAATGACAGATTGAAATGTTGGTCGTTTACTTTTCTGAAGATAATACAAACGAAGCTGTGCCAAAAAATCCAGAAAAATTTGGTTATTTGATGCCTGGTCAACTTCATCTATAAGCAGTATTACAGGACGCTCCGATTCCATACACCATTCACTGATACATATAAATAAGTCTGCCATCATAAAACTTGCAGAACTTTTCATTTTTTTAATCTCAGCTTGAATATTATTACTCATAAGATTGCGAGCTTCTTGATTCAGCCACAGTTCACGAGCAAATGCTTTTACAAATATCTCTTCAGTTGCAAATTCTGAAGTGCTTAATCCCTGAAAATCCATACTGACAACAATATAATCATTTTCCAGATATTTTTCCAGTGCACCTAAAATTGTTGTCTTCCCATACTGTCTGCCACGATTAATGCAAAAATACTGTCCTCTATCAATCATTTTTTTGATTTGAGCCAGCCTGCTATCCAGATTAACCATGTAGTGTTCCTGCGGATTGCAGCAGCCAGTTATATTAAAATAGCGTTCCATATAATTCACCTCGCACGCATTTTCTTTTAGTATAACATATTGTCAGAAAAAAAGCAATGAAATATGAAATAAAAAGATACACGAGTAAAGTCCAGCTTGCCACCATCTGATTGTTCCATTATACAAATAATTATAATTTTTACTGTTGAAACGGAAGATGCTCTCTTGATTTATATATTTTCAAAAAAATCAGAATCTAATTTCTTAATCGGATAAACTGAAACCGTTGATACACCTAAATCATAGTCGATCATAAATTTTGCCAATGTCATTCCGTCTACAAGCACAACTTTTGTAGTATGCTGCTTTTTTACATATTCGTATGCCTGCGGTGAAAATTTTGCTGTTGTAATAAATAATCCTTTTGATGCACCCTGTCCTGCAAGAGCTCCAACAAATATCTGTATTTCAGGTCGACCAATAGTTCTGTCAATATCCCATCTCTTTGCTTGTATGTATATCATATTGAAGCCAAGTTTATCTTCCTTAATGATACCATCAATACCTTCATCGCCTGTTTTTCCAATTACTTTCGCAGCATCTTCAACAGTTCCACCATAACCTATCCTTTGTAGAAGATTTACAACTAATCTCTCAAAAAAGTCAGGTGTATTTTTCATGATCTCACCTAATAATTCTTCTGCCAATGATTCCGTTATTTCCTGGTACGTTCCATCAAGTATATCCTGTGGTGTTTCATTTGCATGATTTTTAATGTTTTCTGAAATCTTTATCTTATTTGGATATTTAAATTTTCTAAAACTCTCAAATTGACATAAATATTTATCATCGAAAACATCGGGCATATCTTTTACTACCTTTTTACCATCCTCAGTTAGAGAAATATATCCTCTTTGTATTGTTGAAATCAGCCCTGCTTTTTTCAGATATGTTCTTGTCCAACCTAATCGATTATCAATGAGTCTCTGTGTGCCATTTGGACATAGAATCGATCTATCCTCATCCGTTACGCCTTTAACTTTATATATAGCTTCACGTAATTCAGAGGATTTATGTTGTTTTCCATCAGACAAAAACAGTAAAAATTCCTTATACATTTCATTATATTTTGGTATCGCCATTGTCGTTATCCTCCAAATGATTATTTTTTATAAAAGCATTAATTGTCACCTTATGTGCACCAAAAATTCTTCCAATTTTGCTTTTGAACATATCTTGCTGTTTTAGTTATTAATATCTTTCTAAAGAAAATTATATAAGTCCAATTTCTTATATCACATTTACCGTATACAAGCAGCTTTTTATTCTATCCTAATAAATATATATTCAAATACACCTTGGATTTTTTAATACAAAACCGTATTCCTTGTTCATTCTTTTATATATTTATATCATACAAAGTTATGAAGTACAAACTATTTTTTTATCTTTTCAATCCTACAAGTATGCTCCTTACTTTTTCTATCATAATTAATGCCTACAAGTACAATCTCACCATTGTAATCCTTTAAACAGTCTGTATAACCTTTTTTCTTTATCTGCTCAATCACTTCCTCAACTGAATGATCGCATTTCAATTCTACAATAATTGCAGGTAAATGACTGGTTCTTCTCGGTACAAATACCAAATCAGCATATCCCTTTCCAGCAGGTGCTTCCCGTGTGATTGTATAACTTTTTTGTGCAGAATAATAAGCAAGTGAAAGCACACAGGAAAGCGAATTTTCATCATTATACTGCAAAATGGAGGTATTATCCTGATGTACCTGCTCCACGATTTCAGCAACTTTTTTCTCATCGCCATTAAGTGTCGCATCTATCAAAACATCCGACTGACGAATTGCTTTCATAACATGTTCCCAACCGCCGTCTTCAATGGAATTGATAAACTCCTGACGTACTTCACTGTTTGGAATCCAGACTTCTTTTGTATGAAAATCAAACGTCAGATAACCCAGATGCACCAAAAGCGTCAGAACATCGTCTGCACTTTTAAATGTTGTCATATCATTCTGAAATTTCTCAGGATTGATTTTCACTTTTCCTCCGGCAATCATCTGGATTACTTTATCACGCAGACCATCATGATTTAACTCAATATATTCTTTTAAGGCTTCATAGGTTTCCGTTGAAGTCCAATAATTATTGAAATAACCTCCGGTCATGGACATAACTACAGAGCGTGGATTGTAAATTGAAATGCCCATAAGATTATATCCGTCATACCATCTTTTCGTTTCATCAAATGGCATATTGTAGTGCTCACAAAGCTCCTGAACCTCATTTTCTGTAAAGCCTGTAAATTCAGCACATTCACGTGGATCAGTCATTGAAATCTCTGTAAACATATTCAGTGCAGAATGTTCTCCGTACTTCTTAATTGGCAAAATTCCCGTCATATATGCAAGTGCTACATAGCTTTGATCTTTGAGCAGGTTTCGTAAAAAGTCAAGATACTTCTTCTGAGATTCCAGGTCGTTTTTGTGCATACGAAAAATACAATCCCATTCATCAATCACAAAAACAAACGGAACACCATATTTTGCAAATACATCACGAAAAGAACGCAAAAGCTTTGTATTATCAAAATATCGTACATCAGGAAATTCTTCTGTTAAATCAAAAAGAATCGTTTTCTGAATCATTTGCAGCATCTCTTCCATAGAATCCGATTCGCTTAAAAACTCCTGCATATTCAGATGAATCACGTTATACTGATTCAAATGCTTTTCAAAAGAATCAGATTTTGAAATTTTAAGTTTGCTGAACAAATCTTTTGAATTACAGCC
>CAMWPG010000090.1 GCA_947176075.1 uncultured Ruminococcus sp.
TGTTAATAAGAATAACTTCTTATATGTGCAGAAAGGAGATTTTTATGGTTGAAATCAAACATCTAACCAAATATTACGGCAACAAAGCTGCTGTAAAAGACATAAGCTTCACCATCAATGACAATGAAATTCTCGGCTTTTTGGGTCCGAATGGTGCAGGCAAATCTACTACCCTTAATATCATGTGCGGTGTTATCCCATCAACAAGCGGAACAGTTACAATAAACGGCTACAATATAGAAACTGATCCTGTAAAAGCAAAAAGCTGTATTGGCTTTTTGCCCGAAATACCGCCTGTTTATGTCGATATGAAGGTCAGAGAATATCTTATGTTCGTTGCAGGTCTGAGAGGTGTTCCGGCATCAAAACGAAGCTCCCATGTTGACCGTGTTATGCGAAGGCTAAATATAGAAGATGTAAGCCGCCGCCTTATCGGAAACCTATCAAAGGGTTATCGGCAGCGAGTTGGCTTTGCTCAGGCACTGATCGGTGATCCCAAGGTCATCGTTCTGGACGAGCCTACAGTCGGACTTGACCCGTCGCAGCTCATTGAGGTGCGTAACCTTATAATAGATCTCAAGCGTGATCATTCCGTCATACTCAGTTCGCACATACTTCAGGAAATAAGCGCTGTATGCGACCGTGTAGTTATTATCAGTCACGGTGAAATACAGGCTGTAGATACAATAGCAAATCTTGAATCCTCAGCCGGCTCAAATACTGTTCTTAAACTTAAAGTTCAGGGCAGTTCCCGTGATGTGGCTCGTACTGCAAGAAATGTAGACGGCGTTGTAAACGTGTCAAACATAATATTTGTAAAGACCGGCATATACACATATGATATTGAGATCGCAAATCCGGATGTGAGAAATTCTCTTCTGTCGTCACTCCTTATAAATAAGCTTGATGTTCTGGAGGTATCCGAAGAAAGAAAGAGCCTTGAACAGATATTTGTAAAGCTTGTAAATCAGCCTGCTGGCAAGAGAAAATCTTTAAAGGATCTCCTCGAAGAGATGTCAGATGAATCAGACGAAAATGAGAACAAGGAGGAGGTTTAAGCTATGTTTTCACTTTATAAAAAAGAACTTCAGGGCTACTTTTTATCACCGATCGCCTATGTTTTCATAGGACTTGTAACTCTCATTTTTTCAGGATTCTTTGTATGGTTGATCTACACCGCAGCAAGTACGCAGATAGAATTCAGCTTTTCCTATTTCTTCTATTATAATATATTATTTACAACAATACTTCTTATACCGATTCTTACTATGAGAGCATTTGCGGAGGAAAGAAAAAACGGAACAGAGGTTCTTCTTCTGTCAAGTCCATTATCAGTAACAAAGATCGTTACAGCTAAATTCTTAGCCGTTGCAACTGTACTTGCTATTGCAATGATAATTTCTTTTATATATCCTATTATCGCATCAATATACGGCTATGTTGTAATGCCAAACCTCATTGCAAGCTACATAGGATATCTGCTTTACGGTCTTGCATATATTGCGCTCGGTCTTATGATATCATCATTTGTGGCTACGCCCGGTCTTGCAATGCTGCTTTCTGTTGCAGTATCTCTCATACTCTTCTTTATGGAACTTATGCTGGGCTCAAGCTATATCGCATCTATCCCTGTTATCTCCGATGTGCTGTACTGGTTCTCAAATCAGGTGAAGTTTGAAAACTTCACACAAGGCTTCTGTCAGTTGTCAGACCTTGTAAGCTATGTGACAGAGATCGCAGTATTCCTGCTTTGGACTATTATTTCAATTGAAAAGAGACGCTTCAGTCGTGGCTAAACGGACTGATAAGCATAAAACTTGCCGGAGGTAATTTAAAATGGCAAAAATCCGAAATACAAAAAACAAGATTTTTACCAGTTTTGCTTGGATAATCGCACTTCTCATACTTACGATCGCAATCGTTATAAATGTAATAGTGGCAAAACTGGACTTTAATATTGACGTTTCTGTTCAAAAGCTTTTCAGTCTCAGCAAGACATCAACTGAGTATCTTGACAAGCTCGACGGCAACGGTACAACGATCGATATGTATTTTCTTATGGAAATGAATGAGATCGAGGATGATAGCTCAACACGTTCACTTTATCGTGCGCTTATTGAATACGATAAACATGATTCAATAAATCTCATTGATTTTGATCCTAATGAGGATGAAGAAACGCTTCGGAAAATAAATCCGGATAATACCTATAACCTCAGTAAGGGAGATATCATACTTGTATGCGGCGACAACAAGCGTCATATAAATGGTATAAGTATGTACAGCACTACAAATAACTACGACAGCAACGGTAATATAACTGATAGTGAGGAATTCTTTACAGGTGAAAATATTATCACAAGTAATATCCAGGCTGTAGTTGATGGTTTCCTCCCTACCGTTTATTTCCTGACCGGTCACGGCGAAAAAGATATGAAGAATAATTACGATGGCATATCCTCACTTATGAGAAGCAAAAATTATCGCACAATGTCTCTAAACCTTTCAGATATGGACGCTGTTCCTGATGATGCTGAGATAGTAATTCTTGCAGCTCCGTCCGTTGATATAACTGCTCAGGAATATGATAAGCTCTCCGCATTTTTTGATAAAGGCGGCAGTATGTTTGTAATGCTTTCACCAAACGGCGGTGAATTTGATTATAACAATATTCAGAAGCTTATAAATCCATTCTGTTTGAAAATCGGCTATGACTTCATACATGAGACTGACAGCACCAGATATGTATCCGGTGAGAATACAACGATCCTGTGCAATCTGACAGAACAGGACGAATCATCTGAACTGTATGCTGATATGAAATCTCTTGCTGACTCTGATTTTTACACTTATATGCCTAAATCACGTTCTGTTGATATAGACAGCAACAACAGCAATATAGCTTCTGTGAAAACAGGCGTTCTCATAAACTCATTTGATACCGCTGTTGCCGAGCCTTACGGCGGCACATATGATTCAGATATTATAGAAGGCTATGAACTGCCGATAGCTGTATATTCAGAAGATAAAAGTAGAAATAATTCTAAGGTTGCTCTTTTTGGCAATGCTGAATTTATTGATGACGAACATATAAACGATGTTTCATATCTCTCATCATATTATGTATATCTGGCATCGGTATCATGGATGGCTGACCAGAATCTTGATATGGGAATCGGTGCGAAGAGTGCGGCTACAGACTATCTCAGTGTATCTAAATCTACTGCTCAGATGCTGGTATTCGTATTCATTGCCCTGCCTATCGTAATAATGATAGTCGGTGTGGGAATATGGCTCAAACGCCGTCATTCATAAGAAAGGATAAACACAATGAAAAAACAACTCACTCTTATTCTGACATTGATCCTGCTTGTGGGCGTTACGGTCGGAGTTCTTGTACTGGTCAGCAATATGGAGACAAAACAAAAGGAAGAAGAGGCACGTGTCGAACAGGAAAAGATCCTCATGTCTCTAAATTCCAACGATATAAACAAAATAGAGATAAATACTGCTAACACCGTTTATTCAGCTTATCTTGATGAAAACGGAAAATGGAAGCTTGAAAACGATATGGATTTTGAGATAAATACATATTATCTCAACAGCCTTGCCACACAGCTTTCCACACTTAAAGCATCTGAGATAATTTGTCCGATATCCGAAGCAGATCTTGAAAATTACGGATTAAGCAAGCCTGCAAATATCATAACACTTTATACAAATGATACGGTTAATGTTATAAATGTAGGCAAGCTCAGCGCTACAGAGGATTTTTACTATGTAACAATCGATGGAAAAGACAATGTATACGGTATATCTGCTGATTATGCCGACTATCTCAATGCAAATAAAAATTCTCTTAAAAGCATATATATTCTCAGAAACAGCGATTCAGCAATAAACAGCGTATCACTCAAGGCTCACGGACAGACTGTTTACGAGCTGAAAATGAACAGTGAAAACGTATGGGAAATGGAAAAGCCTCTGAAGCTGACCGATCGTGTAAATATCTCTAATGTTACTGAGATGCTTACAACTATACGACAGATGATAGTTGATAGATTCGGAGATGAATATGTTACTGAGGACAAGTATAAAGAATACGGCTTTGATGATCCGGAATATATCTTTGAATTTACTCAGGAGAACGGAGAAACTACAACGCTACTGGCACAAGATTATGAAGCGGACGGTGCTTCCTTTGTAACGCTTATATGTAAGGAAACTGGTCAGATCTTCTATATGCAGTCAAATTACACCTCATTCCTTCAGGGAACAGCTGATGCATTCATTCTTAAAACAGCATATACCTGTGCGGCGGCTGATATAGATACAGTGGATATTAATTGGAATGATCGTACTGATGCTGAGATCATTATCAATGAAGATGAAGGGATCTATACCCTGAACGGAAAATCCCTTGACAGCGATGCAGCAGTTGCTCTGAACAGCTTCTACAAAAAGCTCACCGCTCTTAAATATGATAATCTTGTTATCGAATGTCCGATAGATAAAAGTAAAGATCCTGAGATCACAGTGACATATGTAAAAAAAGACGGCACAAAAAATGTATTTGAATTCTATAAAGCTGACAGCGAAAATTATGCCGTGTTTATGGACGGAGAATATCAGGATTTTACTGTAGTTAAAAAGAATTTTACTGCAAGAGAAGGTATTTACGATTTCTATGACAGACTTCTTGATGCCGCAGGAATAAAATAAAAAGACTTTAGGGGCTGCTCAAATTGAGCGGTCCTTTTTGTTATCACAATATATAGAATAAACATCTTGAGAATTATACAATTTTTTATCATAGAAAATGCTTTAAAATGCTCTCGATTTAGTCAATATTCACATAAATTCGGCTTTTACTCTGCTTTTCTGCCTTATATATCTTGACATTTTCTACGTGTAGTATTATAATTAAGATTGATATATTATAATTTTTTACGAGGTGTCTTCATGAACTATAATAAAAGGAAATCCGAAAAATTTAAACTTATATTTATTCTTGCAATAATTTTTATTCTGGTAGTCAGCATATTTATTACTGTATCACTTGTAATCAGCAATAAGTCTGACTGGAAAAAAAGCAGCACCTCAGCAAGTACAGATATTTCAAATGATTCTGTATTTGTAAGAGAACCATCAGAAAGCAGTACCGAATCTTCAACAGAATCAGCAAAAAAAGAAGAATTAAGCGAAAATTATCCGACATTTGCTGAAAATGCTATAAAGCTCGGTAAATCTAATATTTACAGCGATTATGCCGCTTTGGTAGATGTGGAAACAAATGAGATCATTGCATATAGGGGCGCTGAACTGAAAATGAGTCCTGCCTCCATCACTAAGGTAATGACTTTGCTCGTTGCTGTAGAGAACATCAAAGACTTCAATGCTACATATACTATTACGTATGATATGATAAGCCCTCTTATTGAACAAGAAGCGGCGCGTGCCGGATTTGAAGATCAAGAAACAGTAACTATAACAGATCTTTTATATGGAATGATACTTCCGTCAGGTGCAGATGCTACTATCGCTCTTGTTGAATACATTTCCAAAACCGAAGAAAAATTCGTTGTACTCATGAATGAAAAGGCGCAGGAGCTCGGAATGACTCACACTCATTTCACTAATGCTACCGGTCTTTACAATGAAAAACATTATTCTACAGCAGCCGATCTTACAATTCTTATGCGGGAGGCTATGAATAACGATATATGCCGCAAGATATTAAGCACAGTTGAATACAATACGACATCAACTCAGCAGCATCCGGGCGGAATACTTCTCCAGAGTACCGCTTTTAGCAGAATGTACGGCTCTGAGGTAAAGGGCATAGAGATCATAGGCGCAAAAACAGGATTTCATGATCAGGCAAGACAATGTCTTGCAAGCTATGCTAAAGCTATAGATGGCAAAGAATATGTTTTAATAACAGGTCATGCACCAATTGATATGGATACTATATGGGACGCATTTGCTATTTATGGCACTATTACCGGCACATATGATATGCCTGACGATCTTGACACAAAAACAACAACCGCAACATCTGAAATATATGTTATTGTAACTGACGAAAATGGCGCCCTTGTAACTGATGAAAACGGTGACATAGTAACAGAGCTTGCCGTATCTTCAAACGAAACAACTACAGAAACCGTTTCTGATACATCAGATCAGGAATAACGAAAAAAGATATCCTGAAAGGAGAAGCTACTATTATGGCTAAACAAAAAATACGCCTTAGATTTCCCAATATAATCCTATTGCTTTGCGGACTTATTATTCTTATATTCCTATTCGATTTTCTTTGGAGAAATGTTATTTCCCCTACTGTTCCGGGTGATACTGATGGAATAGTAACAGCTGATGGTACATTTTCTGCAAATAATACAGATGTTGATGATCTTGATATAACTACTGAGCCAACTTCTGAAAAGAGTACAGAAGCTACCGATGCATCTTCCGAAAATACTACAGAAGATATCTTTTCACAAACTATCAAGCTCTCTCAAAGTCAGATACATAATGGTCCGCTTATACTTGTAAGCGGCACTTGCCCATATCTTGGCACATCAGAGCTTACTGACTTTTATTCTAATACAAATAGCAATGTAAAACCAAGGGATAATTCTTTGAAAATTCATCCGGATATGATGCAGCCGATATCTGAGCTTTTTGATGGCTACTGCAGTGAAAATGGATATGTAAATCTACAAATATACAGTACGAATGAAACTTATTTCGGCTCAGATAGCCTTTATACAACAGACCTTGTTGAACGAAGCACCGGATATACATTTGATATTGGTCTTATCACAAGTACAGGAGATATTGCGCCATATCTTACCAAGCGTAACGAGTGGATGTTCAGCAATTGCTGGAAATATGGATTTATTGTTCGTTACTCCGATTCAAAAGCAGGAACTACAGGCGTTAGCTTTATGCCGCATCATTTTAGATATACCGGACTCCCTCATTCTCTTATAATGAATGAAAATGATATGTGTCTGGAAGAATATTTGCAGTATCTCACAAGCTATAAAACAGATTCACCGCTTACATACAACACAGATTCAAAGGAATATAAGATCTTCTATGTTCCTGCAAACAGTTCCGGGGATACTGAGATAACTCTTCCCAAAAATACTGTTTATACTGTTTCAGGAAATAATACAGACGGTTTTATAATAACTATAGAAAGCGAAAAGTCTGCTTCATCTCCTGATCCATCTGAACCTGTGTCATCTACAGAAGCGCCTTCTGATGCAATATCTGATACAACTTCATCCATATCAGATCAATATACAGGATATTAAAAAAGCGAGAGCTGCGGCAATTTTTATCCGCAGCTTTTTCTATATATTTTACAGAAATGTTTGCAAATATATCGGCAAATCCCACTCAAAAGACTTGACATAGATCAACAAATATTGTATAATAAGTGTATATGATTGTGCCTGTATAAATCAGGGCTAAACAGCTTTACATTTTATAAATTTGAAAGGATATGGAAATAATGAAAAAAAATTTCAGAAAAGCTTTGGCTGCAATTATAGCTTTAACGACAGCATCATCAATTATGCTCGTTAATGCGCCTGCATCGCTCGCACTGGAGGAATGTGATAATGCAGCTTTTTCTATAACAGAAGCTGCTCCTATAGTCACATCATCAGACGATGACTATTTCGCAAATATGGAGATCACGCCGGAAGATTATTTCGATTACGATTTCAAAAATGATGCTATTCAGATCAAGGGGCTTGTTGAAGATTGTGATCTTACTGAAATAAGAATACCCGATACTATCAGTGACTACCCTGTAAATGCTATCCTTAAAGATGCATTTTATGGCTCTAAGATAACATCAATATATATACCAGAT
>CAMWPG010000091.1 GCA_947176075.1 uncultured Ruminococcus sp.
GAGTAATATTATTTCTCCTATTTTTAACTATTACCGCATAGAATGAATAAGCCCCTGAAAGGAGGAACAGTTATGCAGGGAAGAAGCATTAAAAAAGATACGGTAAGGCTCACTATAGTTCAGTTTGCTCTTGAATTCATGAGCCTTGGAGCAAATCTATGGCTTTCTCAGAAAGCAGGATCGGCAGCAATGGGAATGATAGCCCTTGTAGGTTCATTTTTTGGGCTTGCTTCAATGGCAGCCGGTGGAAATGGCTATCTCTGTGCAAGTCGATTCGTATCGGAAGAACTTGGAAAGATGAGCGGAAATCCAGAGAAGATCCTGCGCTACGTTATTATGTTCAGTCTTATTCTCGGCATACCGGGTTGTATACTTATTGTTTGTTTTTCTCCATACATAGCAGAATATTTTTTTCATAGCAGTGAAATGACACTTACAGTATGCATTCTTGGAATCATACTTCCTTTTGGAGGAATAAGTGCATGTATGAAAGGCTGGTGCAATGCTGTTTGTAGAGTAAAACTAACAGCATTTTGCGATTTTTCTGAATTTATTGTAAAAATGACCGTTTTAACAGTATATATTCTCAGAACAAATACTACTGATTCAGGAAGTCTCTGCAGAGCACTTGCGCTTAGCATGGCATCAGGCACATTTGTAAGTCTGTTTATACTTACCCTTGATTTCCTGATGCATAGAATGAAATCTCTCGAAAGAGTTTCTTTAAGCTTTTCAGGATATATAAAACTCGCAATGCCAGTAATACTTGGAGGATGCCTTACATCAGCACTGAGCACCGCTAATGATGCTCTTATTCCTGTAACGCTAAGACAATCCGGAAGTACAGCAGAAGCTGCTCTTTCACAATTTGGAATATTTGAAGCTATAGTAATACCTGTGCTTTTTTTCCCTACCTCTGTTTTATGCGTTCTTTCAGGTCTGCTTATACCAGAAGCTGCTCGTGCAGAGGCAGGCGCAAAAAAAGAACGCCTTAGATATCTTACAAAGCGTTCTCTTAAATTTACAATATATTTTTCATTCTTTATAGCTTCATCTCTTATTATATTCGGTGAAAATATAGCGGTTATGTTTCATGGAGATATTCTTGCTGGAAAAATGCTCAGGCTTTTAGCTCCTGTAATTCCATTTATATATCTGGAAATAATTCTTGAAGCCATAATAAAGGGAATGGGAAAACAACAATTTTCTATGATAAATTATCTTGCCGAATACGCTGTTAGGATAACAGCTGTACTTGTATTGATACCTATAATAGGTTTTTACGGAATAGTTGTATCATATTATGCAAGCAATATATTTGGAAACTGTATGCGTCTAATAAAAACATTTAAAATTACTGGATTGAGGCCTAATTGGACAGAGCTGCTAATATGTCCATTTGTTGGAGCTGCTGCTGCATTTTATCTGCCATATACAATTTTACAATTATTGGGTATAGTTTTATTTGATACTCTCATTGGATCATTATTATATATTTTTTTATCAGCAATAATATACATAATTATAACATTGTCATTTAGTAACTCAAACCACAATATCTTCAAGAGAAAACTTAACCGCACGGCAGAGGTCATCAAGTGATACCTCAAGTTGATGACCTATTTTACCAGCACTAAATAGAATAGTTTTAAAATCCTTTGCTGTTTTGTGTATTACTGTTGGAAATTGTTTTTTCATTCCAATAGGTGAGCATCCACCATGAACATATCCTGTAATAGGAAACAGCTCCTTTGCTTTCAACATAGACAATGATTTCTCATTCACAGCAGCAGCAGCTTTTTTTAGGTCAAGAGTTTCTGAAACCGGTATCATAAAAACATAATATAAACCGGATTTTGTTGTTGTGACAAGTGTTTTAAAAACTTGATCAGGATTTTGCCCAAGCGCAGTTGCAAGCTCTGTGCCGGTATTTTCTGAAGTTGCCTGTTCCCATACCCTATGAACGAAGAGAACCTTGTTGCGTTCTAAAATACGCATAGCATTTGTTTTTTCAATTTTGTCCTTTGACATATGCAGCACCTCAATGCTCAGAATACAGAAGATATACGCTTAGAAGAAGAAAAATAATCTTCAAGAATGGCAACATATGAACGGAAACAAGGTTCTCCATTTAAATAAAGTACATCGGTTTTATCAGGCACACCCAAATTTTTCAGTGTGCTATCAGACAGATCACGCAGATATACATCAGCTTTTTCAGAATATCCGAGCGATGTTTTTGTCTCCTTTGGAAGATCGACTATCACCTCATCAGAAATCTCATTCAATTCATTGGAAACATCCTGACGGCTTACCGTTTTCCATTCAAGAGAAATCTCAGTTTGTACAGGACGTTCAATATATACTGTACGTTCATAGCCTTCTGCACGAAAAGATATAACAGAAAAATTAATATCCATATCATTTGGAGATATTTCAATTTTAGTGCTTCCTCCTGAACTGTCCTCTGTATTTACAAGAGTATATCTGTATGAACCAGTGTTTGATACTCGTGATTCAAGCGTTGTTGAAATGCTTTTTGTAGAAAAAAGTGATGCCGCAAGGAAAAATCCAAGAGAACCGAGGACATATAAAAGAAGATATACTGTCCCAAAAATAGTTTTTGGAGTTTCAGCAACACCTGAAAAGAAAAACATCAGAAGGCAGGTTACAGCAAGAGGAACTATAAGAGACCATTCATGAAAATTCAAAAGAACTGTAGGCAGCAAACAAGGCAATAACAGCATACAGCTAAATTTAGTAATAAAGTGAGTGCGAGAATAGATCATCGCAGAAATTACAAGAAGACCTATAAGTGAAAGCGCAATCGTAAGCAGCGGCTTGCTTGGTATACTAACTGTATAAAGAGAAGACAATACGCTTATACCGCCTATAATAAAAAGATATATCAAGCTTACACACGCCAAAAGCAATTGCTTGCCTTTATTAGAAGATATCTGATCCATAATATAAATATCCTTGCTATAAGCAAGGCTCCTTTCTGAATAAAATAATAAATCAATTTTATTATACCATCTTTTTATTATACTTGCAAGTGATATTTGAAAAAAATCGACTTTTTATTTTTTTAATAGTATTGCAGCTGCTATTGACGAATATGTTATCTCTGTGTTATACTGTTGATACAGTAAACGACAAATTTATTTGGCATTTACTATAATAATATAAGGAGCAAATATATGAATAAAATTCTTATAATAGAAGATGATGATATACTGCGTGATGAGCTTAGTTCATTGCTTAACAATGCAGGATATGAGACAGTATTTATTACTTGCTTTAATAATGCAGTACAGAAAATGGTTGAATTTAATGCAGATCTCATATTGCTGGATATAAATCTTTCCAGAATTAATGGAGAATCATTACTTCATGATTTTAGAAAGAAAAGCAATACGCCTGTTATTATGCTGACAAGCCGCATCTCCGAAATTGATGAGGTTCTTTCTATGAGCTATGGCGCTGATGATTACATCACAAAGCCATATAATCCAACTATATTGCTGCTCAGAATCTCAGCTGTATTGAGACGCTATTCAAGGACAAATTCAATTCAGTGTTATCGTGATGTACATTTCAGCGCCGTTAAGGGCAGTCTTACACGAAATGGTGCTGAGCAAGTGCTTACTAAAAATGAAATGATTATATTTCAGAGATTGCTTGATAACTATAAAGAGATCGTTACTCGAGATGAGCTTATGACAGCACTTTGGGATAACGATGAATTTGTAAATGATAATGCACTTTCAGTAAACATCAGTCGTCTGCGCGGAAAATTGTCTGAGCTTGGATTGTCAGATGCAATTGAGACTCGTAAAAAACAGGGGTATATATTAAAGTGAAATTAACTGATTTTTTAAAGGACAAACTTATAGCTCATATTATATATATAGCGTCCGGACTGATTACAATTATTTTTATGTCTGCATTTCATATTTCTATACAAGCGATATTGACTGTGAGCATCATATTTTTGCTTGCAGTAATTATAGTCGATATATGGGAGTTTATCAGAAAAAAATGCTATTATGATAATCTGATGCGCTGTCTTGAGGATCTTGATAAGAAATATCTTATTTCAGAAATATTATATGAGCCTGATTTCTATGACGGCAAGCTTTTATATACTGTTCTGCGTGAAGTAAATAAATCTATGTGCGATAATATTGCGGTATATCGTCATGAAAATACAGAGTTTATGGAATATATTGAATTATGGGTACATGAGATCAAACTTCCTGTTTCAAGATTACAGCTAATGTGCCATAATGACGAAAATTCAAAATATTGTGAGCAGCTTAAGCTTATTGATAATTATATTGAAAATGTTCTTTACTATGCACGTATTAGAAATTCTGAAAAAGATTATATCATAAAAAACATATCGCTTAAAAAAACATTTTCCAATATTGCGCTTAAAAATCGTGAGGAACTTCTTGTTAGGAACATAAGTGTCAGAATTGAAGGACTGGACGTTTATGTTATGAGTGACAGTAAGTGGCTTAGTTACATTTTTAATCAGCTGATGAGCAACAGCATGAAATACCTTGCCAATAGCTTGTCGCCTGAAATACTGGTATTTGCAGAGGATATGAATAATAAAACTGTATTGCATTTTCGTGACAATGGCATCGGTATACCCCAAAGCGATCTTCCGTATATTTTTGAAAAATCTTTCACAGGAGAAAACGGACGAATATACACGAAATCTACCGGTATGGGGTTATATATAGTAAAAAAATTGTGCTTAAAGCTTGGACATAGCATAACAGCAAAATCTGTGCAAGGAGAACATACTGATATTATAATTTCTTTCGGAAAGAATGATATTTATCAATTCTAAAAGTGATCTGTATTTTTCTATATTACAAAATTGTAACATTATGTAAGATTAAAACAGCGACAATTGAGAAGCAATATTGTATCATAGAATACAGAAAGGAGCTGTTGTTATGGAATTATTAAGAGTACAGCAAATAGAAAAATATTATGGAAACAGGTCAAGCCTTACAAAAGCTATCAACGATATCTCACTTGTAGTAGAGAAAGGCGAATTTACAGCGATAATGGGAGCATCTGGAAGCGGAAAGACTACTTTATTAAACTGTATATCAACTATTGATCGTGTGACTTCGGGTCATATTTATCTTGAAAACATGGATATTACGAGGCTTAAAGGAGAGCAGCTGAATAAATTCCGAAGAGAAAAACTTGGATTTATTTTTCAGGATTTCAATCTGCTTGATACGCTCACTGCCTATGAAAATATAGCTCTTGCACTATCAATACAGAAAAAATCTTCAAAGGAAATAGACAAAGCTGTAAAAACAGTCGCTCAGCAGCTGGGCATCACAGAGATACTGAAAAAATATCCATATCAAATGTCAGGTGGTCAAAAGCAGCGTGTTGCTTCTGCAAGAGCTATAATTACAGATCCAAAGCTTGTTCTTGCTGATGAGCCGACAGGCGCTCTTGATTCTAAAGCTGCTAAAATGCTTCTCGAACGATTTAATTATCTAAACGTTGAAAGAAATTCAACCATAATTATGGTTACGCATGATTCATTTACAGCAAGCTATGCAAAACGAGTCATATTTATAAAGGACGGCAGTATATTTAATGAAATAAGAAAAGGCGATAATACACGAAAGCAGTTTTTTGATCGGATCATCGACGTAGTGACGCTTCTGGGAGGTGACATGAGCGATGCTCTTTAAGCTTTCATTATGTAATATTCGCAAAAGTATACGTGACTATGCTATTTACTTTTTTACGCTGGTCATAGGTGTGGCAGTCTTTTATGTATTCAATGCAGTAGGCAGTCAGGCGGTATATATGCAGGTAACTGAAAACCGTAATGATATCATAGAACTTATGTCAAACACTTTGTCCGCAATCAGTGTATTTGTT
Organism: uncultured Ruminococcus sp.; assembly: GCA_947176075.1. GTDB lineage: Bacteria > Bacillota > Clostridia > Oscillospirales > Ruminococcaceae > Ruminococcus_C. Next base: position 5,932 of record CAMWPG010000091.1, read on the forward strand.
TCAGTTGTACTTGGCTTACTGATTGTTTATGCAAGTAGATTTCTGATGAAACGTAGAAATATGGAATTTGCCTTATATCTTATTCTTGGCATGGGAAAACGTAAAATATCAGCCATAATGCTAATTGAAACTATTATTATCGGTTTAGGCTCTTTAGTAACAGGTCTTATTGCAGGTATTGGACTTTCTCAGCTTATGAGCGCACTTGTAGCAAATCTTTTTGAAGCAGATATGACTGCCTATAAATTCAGCGTTTCTACCGAATCAATCTTCAAGACAATAATATGTTTTGCTGTAATATATTTGGTAGTCATGCTTTTTAACAGCATTATTATAAGCAAATTTAAACTTATTGACCTTATACAATCAGGAAAGAAAACTGAAAAGGTAAAGCTTAAAAATCCGGTATTGTGCGTTTTGATATTTATTATAGCAGCATCTGCGCTTGGATTCACATACTATCAGGTCAGTTATAATTATAATCAGATTAGCCAGAATGAACTACTGCTATACATCGCTTCTGGAATGATCACAACGTTTTTTATTTTCTGGTCTATTTCAGGACTTTTGCTGCGTATCATTATGTCCATGAAAGGTCTATACTATAAAAATCTGAACAGCTTTACTTTCCGGCAAATAAGCAGCAAAGTCAATACAACAGTTATGTCAATGTCGATTATATGCATAATGCTGTTCGTAACTATATGTACACTGTCCTCTGCGTTTTCTATAAGAAATTCTATGAATGCCGGTCTTAATGAATTCTGTCCGGCAGATTTTGAGGTTGAGTACATAAAATATCCAGATGATGAATATGAAAAAACGATCGCTGTTGATATTATAGAAATATATAAAAAATATGGATATAATATCACTGAAAATATTGAAAACAGTGTGCATTTCAGCAGCTATACAGACGAACATTTTACATTTGCATCTGCACTTGGAGATAATTATGAGAAAGTTAAAGAGAAAGTTCCTATGGCAGATTTTGATGTAAATGAGCTTATAGTGAAGATCAGCGATTACAATAATCTTATGGAGCTATATGGCAGAAAGCCTTTATCAATTCAGTCAGATGAATTTATCATAGTTTGCAATTATAAGTCGATAAAAGAAATTCGTGATGAATATTTAACCGCAGGATATAAAATTAATGTATTCGGACATACTCTTAAATCAAAATATGATGAATGTCAGGATGGATTTATAAATATTTCCTCACAACCGATAAATGTAGGTATATATATTGTTCCAGATGATATAATTGACGAGCAATGTGTAAATTCTGATTTTTTAATAGGAAACTATAGTGCTACTTCAAAGGATGAAAAGAACAGAATAGAAAGTGAGTTTATAGGAAAATTTAATAATGTTATGAATATGTCATCCAAGGATGCTGTGAACAGACAATATTATAATGTTAATACAAGAATCAGTATTGCTGAGGCAACAATAGGACTTGGTGCTATGATAACCTTCATAGGGCTTTATATCGGTTTAATATTTTTGATATCATGCGCTGCTATTATTTCTCTAAAGCAGCTTTCAGACAGTGTTGATAGTATTTCACGTTATGAAATACTTCGTAAAATCGGTGTAAAAGAAAGCAGTATATCAAGATCACTGTTTTATCAGACAGGAATATTCTTCCTTTTGCCTCTTTTACTTGCTTGTATTCATTCTATATTCGGCATGAAGTTTTCTATGATAATATTAGAAGTATTTGGCACACAAAAGCTAACGGAATCTATTGTGCTTACCTCTGTATTTATACTGCTTATCTATGGCGGATATTTCCTTATAACTTATTTTTGCAGCAAAGGAATTATAAGAAAAAAATAAAATTGATCAAAACCTATCAGAACTTGTACCCCCGAATCTGTAATCAGAATCGGGGGTTAAAATTTTTTATTTATGTCCATGATGAATAGTATGATGCTGATA
>CAMWPG010000092.1 GCA_947176075.1 uncultured Ruminococcus sp.
CTCTATTGCTTCTTTTGCTTTAAATGTAAGTGAATTTCTTCCGTTTACGCCTGTTCCGATTATATATACTTTCAATTTCTGCATTTCCTTTCAAACAATATCTGTATATCCTTCAGCGAAAAACCTTCTTCAATTGGTCTTGCAAGCGTTATCATTCTTATTCCACATTCGATTGCCGCCTTTGCTTTTTCGGGATAACCTCCTGTTTTTCCGCTTTCTTTTGTTATGAGTATTCCTGCACTACTGTGCCGAATATGCTCGACATTAAGTTCCGCCGTAAAAGGACCTTTTTGACAGATAATTTTATTTTCATCATATCCAAGACTGCGACAGTATTTTATTATACCGTCTGACGGAAGCAGTCTCAGCCAGAACCTCTCACGATAATGATTAACACGAGTCAGCTCAATAAGCGCCTTACTTCCAAGCGTACAGAGTACTCTATCGCTGCACTTATTCAGAATACCGATAAGTTCTTCAATACTTTTAGCAGTTTCTCCCCACAATACTGATTCTTCACGTTTTAGACGATAATATGGCAGATGTGCAGTTTCACAAGCTTTTCTAATATTCACCGATGCCTTGTCAGCATAAGGATGTGTAGCATCAACAACAGCTGAATATTTATTTTTCAAAATAAGAGATGACATTTGCACAGAATCAAGTCTGCCGCAGTGTATTTGCACTCCAACAGGCAGCAGTGATGCACCATAAGCCGTAGCAACAGAAACATCGCAGTATATCCCCATTTTGACGAAATATTCAGCAAGCAGACGCCCTTCCGTAGTTCCTCCGAATATAAGCGGTCTAAACATTACGGTATCCTCTTGGCGTTACCATTTTTCCACCAATTATTCTTGTTTCGGAATTGCCGACAAAAACGGTTGTAAACATATCCACATAAGTATCACGAAGCTCCGATAATGTAAGTATCATGCTTTCCTGACCGCCTCTGCCAATGTTTTTTACATAACCACAGATCGTATCAGGTTTTTTATATTCAAGCAGAATATCGCAAGCTTTTTGCAGATAATCTGCTCGTTTTTTAGAAGAAGGATTATAAAGCACTATAACAAAGTCACCCTCCGCTGCACAGCGTAGACGGCTTTTGATTTTTTCCATCGGCGTAAGCAGGTCAGAAAGGCTTATGACAGCGAAATCATGAGTTATCGGAGAACCAAGAACAGCACCTCCACTGAAAGCTGCCGTCACTCCCGGAACTATTTCTATATCTACATCGGGATAGTCTTCACTTAATTCAATTGCAAGTCCTGCCATTCCGTAAAGCTGAGCATCGCCGCTGCAAATAATAGATACCGTTTTAGTCAAAGATTCGTCAAGTGCAAGTTTAACTCGCTCATGCTCCTGTTTCATGCCGGTGGATGCATATTTTTTATCAGGATAAAATTTTTTAATAATCTTAACATACTTTGTATATCCGACTATCAGATCGCTGCGAAGTATAGCCTCCTGCGAGGCAATGGTTATTCCATCACGGTTTCCTGCACCAAATCCAACTATATAAAGTTTCATAGCATTTCCCTCTCAAAATCAATTATTACAGGTATTTCAGCAGCAGCAACAGTAACTCCGTTATAGGCATATTTTCTAACTATCATCTTTCCGCCGCTTAATTTAACAGCACTTCTCTCACATACGTTATCCGCACCTGTTATCCCCATAACAAATTCCGAAGATGAAAAATTCCCTTTAACATTCATAAGCTCTTGTGCTGAATAAAAGTTTAATTTTATATCGTGTTTTTTGCAAAATTCAACTAATCCATTTTCATCTTTTTTTAAATCTATCGTTGCAGCACCGCATATCCGGTCAAACATAATATTTTTATTTTTAAAAGCCGCTCTTACTGCTGACTCTATCGCTTCACTGCAAACACCTTTTTTACAACCAATACCTATAGCAATATTTTTAGGGACAAGATTAAATGTATTTGAAAAAGGTTTGATAATATTATCTTGTCCAATGTATATAGTATACCTTTGCTTTTCATTACATACTATATCTTTAGGAATGTTCAGGCATTTATATTCACTTATAAGACCTATTTTTTCACCCTCAAGAACAGCAGATGCTATATACTTGGCAATAGTATAATCACCAACAACAATCAAGTTGTTCGCAGCTGCAAAACTGTCTGGTGAAAAATATCCTCCAATATCGGTAGCAGTAGTTATGATTGCCTGCATATTAAGAACATTTGCAAGCCATTTTGCAAGAGCATTTGCACCACCAACATGTCCGGATAAAATAGGAATAACATATTTTCCGCAATCATCTATCACAATAACTGCTGGGTCATTAAGCTTAGAACAAATATGCGGCGCAGTAATTCTCACAGCAATTCCACAGGCACATATAAAAATAATTGCCTCAGAGCTGTCAAAAATACTTTCAGCAAGTTTAGACAGCTTACTAAAGGTTTCTGAATTTTCATCTGAGTGTTTATAAAAACAATATCTGACAATTTTGTGATTTTTTACACACTCAGCAATTTTCAAAGATATTTGTCTGCCCTTTTCTGTCAGTGAAATTACCGATATATTCATTCGCCTTTAACCTTTCGAAATTCTGTTTCAAACAATGGATCATATAATTTTGAAAGTGAGTATGCATCACCAAGGAAGTCACCGATAGTAATAAGAGCAGTTTTTTTAATGCCATTTTTTTTTGCAGTTTCGGCAAGATCAGAAACAGTACATAGGCATATCTTCTCATCCTCCCAGCTTGCCTTATATACTATAGCCGCAGGTGTTTCCGGACGATATCCGCCTATTATTAGTCTTTTTGAAAGCTCGTCAAGCAAACCTGTGCTTAAAAATACCACCATCGTACTACAATGTGCGGCAAGACTTTCTATACTTTCGCTTTCAGGTACTGGAGTACGTCCTTCCATTCTTGTGAGTATTACAGTCTGAGATACATCAGGAAGTGTATATTCCGCTTTCAACGAAGCAGCAGCTCCACAGAAAGAACTTACACCAGGACATACATCATATGAAATGCCAAGAATTTTCAGACAATCCATCTGTTCCCGAACTGCTCCAAATATACTTGGATCCCCGGTATGCAATCTTACTGTATTTTTATCATTTTCTTCAGCTTCTTTTATTACTGCAATAACTTCATCCAATGTCATTTCCGCACTATTATGTATCTCACATTCTGGATCTGCATATCTCAGAAGTTCAGGATTTACAAGCGATCCGGCATAAATTATAACGTCTGCATCCTCAAGCAGCTTTTTTCCTCTCAACGTTATAAGGTCTGCTGCACCACAGCCTGCTCCCACAAAATGTACCATTTTATTCCTCCGATATTTTTTTAATCAGATTGTCAGCAGTCTTTGTTTTCAAAATCAATTCGTGTTTATTTGAAAAAATAACTGCTCCAATTTCCGCTTCATCCTTTACCCTTGCTCTTAGATAATATTCTACTCGCTTAGCAAGCACTGCAAGAACCTGCTCTGCTGCATTATATTTATAAAGAATGTCAAGCGCTGCATCAACAGTTACACATTCTGCAAGCTGTGACAAAATATCATTATCCGTTTTCGCAAGCGTTCCACATGCCATCAAGGTTTCCATTCTGCCGTCGGCATATGAAGAATGCGTATTCATTATCCCACTGCCAAGCTTTATTAGTTTCCCGATGTGTCCTATAATTAGAATACCTTTAAATCCAAGAGATGCTCCAATATCAATAGCATCTCCTATAAAATTACTGCATACAACAGCACGGCTTGCCAGCTTCTCTGCTCTCAGTTTTATAAAATCCTCGCTATAATTGCCTAAATTAAAAAGAATATTTTTATATCCTGACGCCTTTCTGATGTTGGCTTCTGTACGTATTGTTTCAATTATAGCAGAATTGCTCATAGGTTCAACAACTCCAGTAGTTCCGATAATGGATATACCGTCAACTATGCCCATTCTTGGATTAAAGGTTTTTTTTGCAATTTCTTTACCCATTGGTGCTGATATGATGATTCTGAATCCACCATTATAGTTATAAGCATTAGCAATATCATTTACAGCAGAGGCTATCATTTTTCTCGGAACAGAATTTATTGCAGCTTCACCCACAGGTTGGTCAAGCCCTGCTTTCGTAACTATCCCTATACCCTCGCCGCCAAGTATTTCTATATCATTTTCCATTTTAGATACTTCAGCAAAAATTGCAATTCCATTAGTTACATCTGGGTCATCTCCGCCATCCTTAACAACAGCACAGGATGCATAATTTGCACATAGATTCTGTTGAATAACATAAAGCTTTAAATCCTGTCCCGATGGAGTGACAATATCTATACTCTCTACAGTAATACCACTCAAAAGCATTTTGGCAGCAGCCTTTGCAGCACCTGCTGCGCATGACCCCGTAGTATATCCGCAGCGAAGTCTTTTTGTTCCTCTGTAAATATATCTGTCACTCATATCTTCATCTCATTCTCTCTGATATTTATATTAATTGTTACTTGTTCTTCCATTGAAAAAACCGCCTTTCTGTTTTCCGAGCTTATAGTTATTCTCATCATAACAGATTTTGGCGGTTATTTCTACCTTTTTTATCAAGATCAAATTTGTTATTATTTCTTACAGCTTTTTTAGGCAACACCGTCAATTAAATGATACAAGCTTTTGTGCAATATCATAACCATAAACAGCTATTTTTCTTCCTATGCTTCCAGGGAGCATCGTAAGTCCGCTAAGCGTCATACCTCTAAGGTAATAATAGATATTAGGGTCGTATTTTTTTACCTCATTCCAAAGAACGCATCTTTTGTCAAGCGCTTCCACTGTTCCTATTTTCAAAAGATAAACATTACATATTGTCATCATGATAGACAAAAATCTAAGCTGATACAACTCAAGTTTTCTTGAAATACTTCGGCATGCTCTCATGTCAACATTTTTAAGTATATATTCAGTTATATAAATCTGTTGATCTATACGCTTCATATGAACCGATTCATTTACAGACTGATCTTCCCTACCTATAAAATAATGATATAGATCAATATCAAGATAGCATATTTTATCTACCAAGTGAAGTGGCTGACAAGCAAAAATATTATCAACATAAAACATATGCTCTGGCAACATAACACCTGCATTTTTGAGTATTTCTGTACGGAAATACAACGCATGCATTATAAGATACTGTGAAGGCAGAAACAATCCCATATCTTTCCATGATGAAAGCTTACCGGGCTTAAAAATATTTTTATAACTTGTTTTGTGGCTATGTTCAGGCTCATAAATATGATCATAAATATAATTACATATAATCAGATCTAAAGTAATACCTATATTTTCCCAAAAGCGAAGACTTCTCATAAATTTTTTTAAAGCATTTTTATCAAGCCAATCATCTGAATCCACTACTTTAAAATATTTTCCCTGAGCAAGTTCAATTCCTTTGTTTACACCGGAACCATGACCGCCGTTAATCTTATCCACTGCACGTATCCTATCAGGATACATTTTCTCATAGCGATGTGCGATAATACTTGTACTATCAGACGATCCATCATTAATAATTATTATCTCTGCATCATCTCCTGCAATAAGAAGAGAATCTATACAACGCTCCATATAGCTTTCAGAATTATAGCATGGAACGGCAAATGTTATCAGTTTCATAAATTTAAGCACTCCTTTTATTTTAGCTTACATCTGTTAAATCAAGATAGTCAGCACCATATTCTGCAATAAACTCTTTTCTGCCTTGAAGATCATCGCCAAGAAGAAGGTCAAACATTTGTGCAGTCGCATCTATATCAGCGGGAGTTACACGTATGAGTCTTCTTGTATCAGGATTCATTGTTGTAAGCGCCATCATATCCGCCTCATTCTCACCAAGACCTTTAGAGCGTTGTATTGTATATTTTTCATTGCCGATCTGATCGAGAATTTTTATTTTTTCCTTCTCTGTATATGCAAAATATGTCTTTTTCTTTGTGGTTATCTCAAAAAGCGGAGACTCTGCTATATATACATACCCCATATCAATAAGTGTAGGGGTAAGTCTATATAACATTGTGAGAATAAGCGTTCTTATCTGAAATCCATCAACATCCGCATCAGTACATATAACAATTTTATTCCATCTCAAACCGTCAAGATTGAATGAGGAAAGTTCCTTATTTGATTTTGATTTTACCTCAACTCCGCAGCCAAGAAGCTTTATTATATCTGTTATAATATCATTCTTAAAAATACGTGCATAATCAGCTTTCAGACAATTAAGTATTTTTCCTCTCACAGGTATAACAGCCTGAAATTCAGCGTCTCTTGCCATCTTAACGGAGCCAAGAGCAGAATCGCCCTCTACTATATAAAGCTCTCTTTTGGATAGATCCTTGCTTCTACAATCTACAAATTTCTCTATTCTATTGGTAATATCCACGCTGCCAGCAAGATTTTTCTTCATGTTGAGCCTTGTTTTCTCTGCATTCTCACGACTTCTCTTATTTATTATAACTTGTTCTACTATCTTTAAAGCTTCATCAGGATTTTCTATAAAGTACACCTCCAACTGGTGCTTTAGAAAGTCTGTCATCGCTTCATATATATATTTATTTGTTATAGCTTTTTTAGTCTGGTTTTCGTACGATGTCTGTGTTGAAAAACTTGATGATACCAAAACAAGACAATCCTCAATGTCTGAAAAGGTTACCTTCCCCTCGTTTTTAAGATATTTATTATTCTGCTTTAAATAGCTGTCTATTTGTGATACAAATGCCTGCTTTACAGCACGTTCCGGTGAGCCGCCATGTTCAAGAAAACTTGAATTGTGATAATATTCTATTTTCTGAACTCTGTTTGAGAATGTTACAGCAACAGAAAGCTTTACTTTGTAATCCGGCTTATCCTCACGATCTCGTCCTTCACGTTCACAGTTCCATGTCTGCAAAGATGTAAGCGATGTATCTCCTGCAATTTCTTTTACATAATCGGCAATACCGTTTTCATAAAGAAATCTTTCCTCACTGAAATTTCCATCCTCCTGCTGAGTCCTGTAAATGAAAAGAAGATTCGGATTGACAACAGCCTGACGTTTCAATACATCCCGAAAGTATTCATCAGAAACATTTATTTCAGTAAATACATCAAGATCAGGTTTCCATTTTGTACGTGTACCAGACGCATGAGAACGAACTGCTTTTTTCTGAAGTCCGCCTATATTTACACCCTTTTCAAAATGAAGATTATACTTATATCCATCACGATATATCTCAGCATCCATATATTCCGAAGAAAACTGAGTAGCACAAAGACCTAAACCGTTAAGTCCAAGAGAATATTCGTAATTATCTACATTTGCATCATATTTTCCGCCCGCATAAAGCTCACAGTATACAAGTTCCCAGTTATATCTCTGTTCGTTTTTATTATAATCAACAGGACAGCCTCTGCCAAAATCCTCTACTTCTATTGAATGGTCATTATATCTCGTTACTATTATCTCGCTGCCAAAACCGGATCTTGCTTCGTCAATAGAGTTTGATATTACTTCAAATATAGAATGCGCACAACCATCAAGTCCATCGGATCCAAATATAACTCCAGGACGTTTTCTTACCTTATCGGGTCCTTTCAGCATGGTAATGCTTTCGTTGTCATATATCGGTGTTTTTTTTGTCATAATTTACCTCGCAAAATTTATCCTTCTAAAGCCTCATTAAGACTCCGCTCATAATAAAACAAATACTGCTGCAATATTCCTGCACCTCCAAGAGCCATATCTTCTGGAAAATATCCATTAAAATATTCTTT
>CAMWPG010000093.1 GCA_947176075.1 uncultured Ruminococcus sp.
ATTACAGATAGTTGTGAGGCATTCAATAATAAGAAACATTAACAAATAAAAAGGGAGGAATTCATATGAAATTCAAAAAGCTGACATCCTGCATAACAGCAGTGGTATGCTGCGCAGGACTTGCGGCATATATGCCCTATATGGGGGAAGAGGCGTATGCAGCAGAGCTTGTAAAGAACGACTTTGAGGTAACTTACGACGGTTGGTATGGAAATGCAGATACCGTCAGCCTTGTGGCAGAGAATGGCACAGGGTATGAATCCACAAGAGGTATGACTATTAGCGGAAGAACAACACCACTTGATGGAGCAAGCTCTGAGAAGGGATTTTATCTCAGCGGAGGAGTAGAGTATAATTATAGTGTGCAGGTATACAGCAACACAGCGGAAAAATTCAGACTGTCTCTCCTTTGTATTGATCAGGAAACAGGAGAGGAGACAGAAACAGAACTTACAAGCAAGGAAGTTAGAGCAGGTGAGTGGACAAAGCTTTCTGCGGATTATACAGCACCGGAAAACAGCTATGAGTTCAGACTGACGATCAGAACAGACAGCACAAATGATTTTACATTTGACGATGTTCTTGTTACTACAGAGGACGTAAAGCAGGAGAATGTCGTATATGCTGCATCTTCAGAAAAAGGACTTAAAAATGTATTTGGCAAGTATTTCAGAGTAGGAAATATCTTAAACGGCGGAACAGTGAATAATTCAGCAATTACAGCAAATATCATAAAGGATTTCAGCAGCCTTGAATGTGAAAATGAAACAAAGGCAGATGCAATTCTGGTACAGGCTGGAAGTACAAATACAGATATAAAAGTATCTCTTCAAAGGTGCGCATCCATTATGGATTTTTGTGTAAAGAACAATATCGCGCTTAGAGGTCATGCGTTTGTATGGCATAGCCAGACGCCGTCATGGTTCTTTAAGGACAATTTCCAGAACGGAGGTAACTGGGTATCATCAACAGTAATGGATCAGCGTCTTGAAAGCTATATCAAGAATACATTTGCAGCTATCAAGCAGCAGTATCCTACGCTTAATCTTTATGCATATGATGTATGTAATGAATGTATATCTGATGACTATAACAGAACAAATAATGGTCAGGACGGTTCAAGAGTAGCAGGAGATAATAATGTAACCGGCGGAACATCAGCATGGGTATCCGTTTATGGAAACAACAGCTTTGTTGAAAAGGCATTTACATATGCAAGGAGGTATGCTCCAGAGGGCTGCGATCTATATTATAATGACTATAACGAATACTGGGATCACAAGAGAGATTGTATTTACAATATGTGTAAGTCGCTTTATCAGAAGGGAATTCTTGATGGAGTAGGAATGCAGTCACATGTACCGGCAAATGCCACCGGCTTTGCAGGAACAGATTCTTATATAGAGGCAATGAAGAAGTATCTGTCCATAGGATGTGATGTACAGATAACAGAGCTTGATATAAGCCTTCTCTCTGACAACGGCAATTATTCACTTCAGGATCAGGCAAATAAGTATAAGGCAATATTCCAGGCAGCAATGGATTGGAATAAAAATCCGCAGTCAGACGGCAGAGTAAAGGCAGTATGTATCTGGGGACCAAATGATGCAAATTCATGGCTGAAAGCTGGAAGTGATGCCCTTCTTTACGATAAGAACAATCAGCCGAAGCTTGCATATACAACTCTTATGGGAATGGTTCCTGAGTCTGAATGGGTAGATGACTATCAGGGCGGAGAAGAGGATAAGCCGATCGAACCAAATAAGTATGGCTGGTACTTCCAGGATGGTTTTGAGGGAGATCTCTGCACATGGGAAGCAAGAGGACCGTCCAGCATAATGACAAGCGGAAGAACATCATTCGTAGGGGATGAAGCGCTGCTTGTTCAGGAAAGAACAGATGCATGGAACGGAGCATACCGCAGCTTGAATCCAAAGGCATTTGTACCCGGAAATGAATACAGCTTCAGCTCAAATGTAATGTATTTTGACGGCGGAGCAACAGATACATTCTATATGAAGCTTGAATATACTGATGCTGATGGTAAGACACAGTATTCAACAATAGCAGAGGGAACAGCTGTAAAGGGCGAATGGATGCAGCTGGCAAACAAGAATTATAAGATCCCTGAGGGCGCGACAAATATGCACCTTTATGTGGAAACGGCAGAAACAACAAATAATTTCTATATTGATGAAGTTATTGGAGCTATAGCAGGAACTACTATTATAGGAGCAGAGCCTTCTGTAAAGGTTACACTTGGTGATGTAAACTGCGACGGAAGAATCAATATCTTTGATTTAAGCGAAGCAAAGAATGGCTACAAGAATGGCTTTGAAAAATCAGCATGGAAAATGGCTGCTGATGTTGACCAAAGCGGCGTAGTAGACTTAACTGACCTTATACTCCTACAGCAGTATATTCTCCATATTATTACTGAGTTCCCGGTAGCTGAAAAAGTTGTTAACAAGGCAGAAATGGAAAAACTTTTCGCTTCTGTAAATGTTGCAAGCAGCTATAAGAAAGATGGAGAAAACAACGTTCTCTGGACTCAGAGATTCGGCGCTGACCCTGGCTTTATGGTATACAAGGATAGACTTTACGTTTATACAACAAATGACGCTATTGAATACAGAGAAGATGGTTCTATTAAGACGAACAACAGCTATAACTCAGGTACTATCAACTGCTTCTCATCTGCCGACCTTGTAAACTGGACTGACCACGGTGCAATTCCAGTTGCGGCAAAGAACAGCAGAACAACAAATGGCGCAGCTAAGTGGGCTTCGTATGCATGGGCACCTGATGCTTGTTGGAAAAATATCAATGGCAAGGATAAGTTCTTCCTTTACTTTGCAGACAGTGCAGGCGGTATAGGCGTACTTACGGCTGATAGTCCGGAAGGACCGTATGTTGATCCGATCGGCAAGGCTTTGGTAAATCATCAGTCTCCTAACTGCAGCGATGTATGTTGGATGTTTGACCCGGCTGTATTAGTTGATGATGACGGCACAGGCTACCTCTATTTCGGCGGCGGTGTTGATAACAGAGATAAAGAACATCCAAAGACTGGACGTTGCGTGAAGCTTGGCGATGACATGACAAGCTTAGGCGGCACTCCGGTAACTATGGATACTCCATATATCTTTGAGGATTCAAGTATAGTTAAAATAGGCAAAACATACTATTATTCATATTGTACAAACTGGAATGTTCCGGGCGGTAATCCTTACGGCTTCAACAGCGGTGAGATCGCTTATATGACCTCAGATAATCCTCTCGGACCATTCACATACAGAGGCGTTGCTCTTAAAAATCCTGCTGCATATCAGCTTGACGGAGGCGGTAATAATCACCATTCGATCGTTGAATTTAAGGGTAAGCAATATATACTCTATCACAGCCGTAATCTTTCAAGAGCAATGAACATTCAAGCTACGGATAATAATGGCAACCTTGATCTTGGCGGTAACTATCGTTCAACACACATCGATCAGGCAACCGTTGGAGCTGACGGCAAAATCTCATGTACAGGTACAATGAAAGGCGTTTCACAGCTTGAATCACTCAATCCTTACCAAATAGTACAGGCTGAAACAATGTCTAATCAGTCTAAGGGCATTGTTGTAAACGGTCTTTACAACACAACAGTTGCAGGCAAGAAGGGCGAATGGATAAAGGTTGCAGGTGCAAGCTTCGATAAAGGTGCTTCCTCTGTTACTGTAAGAGCTTCTTCTAAGAATGGCTCTGCTATCAAGATCTGTAAAGGCGGCGCTTCCGGAACTGCTATTGGTTATGTTGAAATACCTGCCGGCGGAAATATGACAGAGGTTACATTCCCGATTGACAGTATAAGCGGTACAAATGATATTACATTTGTGTTCAGTGAACAGACTGATATCGATTGGTGGAGCTTCTCATAAATTTAGCTAATTCCTATTTATAAAACCTCACATATGCAAATCAGCCATGCTTATTAAGTGTGGCTGATCTGCCAAATACTGATAAGGAGTAAAAAATGAGTTTATTTTCAAGTAAAGTTATTAGATCATTGGTTGCAGCCGTTACGGCGGCAACTACTATTGTCGGCGGTGCTGTTCCTACAGTTGACTATAATGCTTCCGCTGCTGATGTATGTGTTATCGACACTTCAAAATCATATCAGACTATTACAGGCTTCGGAGGAATCAATCATCCTGAGTGGACCGGTAAGGATATGACCGAGGCAGAGAGAAAAACAGCCTTTGGAAATGGTGAAGGAGAAATGGGACTTACAGTGCTTCGTGTATTTGTAAATCCTAACAGCAATGAATGGAATTTAGCTGTTCCTACAGCAAAGTATGCTTCAGATAATGGTGTTACAGTTTTTGCTTCTCCATGGGAGCCGCCTGCAAATCTTGCTGAATCAGGCGGCAGCAACGGAAAGCTTCATATCCCTGCTTCAAATTATGGTGCATATGCAGAACATCTTAACAACTTCGGATTATATATGAAGCAGAATGGTGTTGATCTGTATTCGATATCTGTTCAAAATGAACCAGATTTTGCAAGTGAATGGACATATTGGTCTACAGATGAAACTACTGAATTCATTGCTAATTACGGCGGCAAAATCACAAGTACAAGACTTATGTCACCTGAATCATTCCAGTATGCTCCTGAAAATGCTTCATGGGTTAAGGACGGCGGAAAGAAATTCTATACAAAGATATTGAATAACAGTAAAGCTATGGCTAACTGTGATGTTTTTGGTACTCATATGTATGGTACTCAAAGAGATTGGATGGATTTTCCGGCTCTTGAAAACAGCGGCAAGCAGATCTGGATGACAGAAGTTTATGTTCCAAACAGCGATGCTGATTCTGCAAATCGCTGGCCTGAGGCTGTTCAGGTTGCAGAAAATATTCATAATGCTTTGGTCGTAGGAAACATGAGCGCATACACATGGTGGTATATTCGCAGAAGCTACGGTCTTATGACTGAAGATGGCAAGATCAGCAAACGTGGTTACTGTATGGCTCAGTATTCAAAGTTCGTTCGTCCAGGTGCCGTAAGAGTTGATGCGATTGAACAGCCTGAAAAGAATGTTTATGTATCTGCATATAAAAAGGGTAATCAGGTAACAATAGTCGCAGTAAATAAAGGCGATACAGGCTATGCACAGAATTTCAAAGTAAACAGCGGAAGTTCAATTTTAAATATTGATAGATATAGAACCTCCGGTAATGAGAACCTTGCAAAGACAGCAAGCCTTGAATTTACAGACAACAGCTTTTTCGCACAGCTTCCTGCGCAGAGTGTTTCAACATTTGTAGTTTCTCTTGATGGTAATAATCCTGATATACCTGATATACCTGATATTCCGGATATTCCTGATATTCCGGATAATCCTGCTTTGCCTGATGAAAATGGATACTATTTCCATGATACATTTGAAGGTGATGTATCAGGCTGGGAGGGACATGGTGCTGCCGATGTTCTTCTGAGCGGCAGAACTCCTTATAAGGATAAGGAAGCACTTCTTGTGCAGAACAGAGCAAGCTCATGGCAAGGCGCACAGAAGGTTCTCAGTACTGCATTTAAGGCGGGTCAGGAGTACAGCTTTAGTGTATGTGCAGAATATCTTGATGGTAACAATACACAAAATATGTCACTTACTCTCCAGTATAAGAATGCAAGCGGCGATACAAAATTTGCACGTATTGCCTCAGCTAAGGCAGTTAAGGGCAAATATGTACAGCTTGCAAATCAGAATTTCAAGCTTCCTGAGGGCGGCAGTGATTTTATGATCTATGTTGAAACTGAGAGCGGAACAAATAATTTCTATATAGATGAAGCTATAGGTGCTGTTGCAGGAACTGCTATAGAAGGCCCTGCTGAGGTGAAATTCACACTTGGCGATGTAAATGGCGATGGCAAGATAAATATATTTGATGTATCTTTGGTTAAAACGATCTTAAAGGATGGATTCTCTGACAATACAGCACTTCTTGCAGCTGATGTAAATCAGAATGATGGTGTTGATGTAAATGATATAGTACAGCTCCAGAAATATGTAGTTGCTATCATTGATAAATTTACTGAGATATCTAGGCCTGTTATTCCTGACGATCCGGTAGTTTCGCCTACAGTTTCAATGAAAGAATATACAGAATTAGTAAGCAAAAATATAAAGGAAACTGAACCAGCAAGTGAACGTGAAGAGAAAGCAGGTGTAGCGTATGGTACACTTTCTAAGGTGAAATACTATTCCAACACCTGCAAACGTGAACGAGCTTTTAATATCCTTTTACCGGCAAACTATGACACAAATAAGAAATATCCTGTTATATATGCAATGCATGGATATTTTCAGAATGAAGATACGCTCAGCAGTGAAACTGATGAGACAATGCGTCTGCGTCAAATCATTGGCAATGCGATTGCATCTGGTGAAGCTGAGGAAATGATCGTTGTTTATCCGTATATTTATGCAAGTGAAACACAAGATGCTTGTTCAGGTGTTATGGATGATGCAAATAATGCGGCTTATGACAACTTTATCAATGAGCTTACAAATGATCTTATGCCCTACATTGAATCTCATTATTCAGTAAAGACGGGCAAGGATAATACAGCGCTTACAGGTTTTTCAATGGGCGGAAGAGAGTCGCTCTATATCTCCAATAAGCGTCCTGACCTGTTTGGCTACGTTGGTGCAATTTGCCCTGCACCGGGCGTATCTCCTGGTCTTATTTCAGAAAATGATTTTAAATTTGGTGATGAATCGCCTTATCTGCTTCTTTTGACAGCAGGTTCAAATGATCAAACTGTTTATAATACACCTGAGGGATATCACAATATTTTCACTAAGAATAATGTTCCGCATATCTGGCACTATGTAAACGGCGGTTATCATGGCGGTAATTGTATTCGTGCGCATATGTATAACTTTGTCAGAGCGGCATTTAAAGCTAAATAAGACGTTTTAGCAAATTATAAAAATAATCAAAAGCTGCTGCATCTTAAATAATAAGGTGCAGCAGCTTTTTTAAATACAATAAAGTCCTTTAGCAGTGAAAAGTACACTGTTAAGGGACTTTTTTGCGTTTATTCTATGTCAGATGCATCAATTTCAATGGCATCGTCTTTGTCAGTCTTTTTGTCATCGGAAAAGTCATCTTTAATAAACCATTTGTATGCTCTGTCGGCAATGATTTTAGTTTCAGCAAAATCTAAGCCACCACCTATAACTGCACCAACGCCAGGAACCAGTTTGCCGATGTTTATAAGTCCTTTGGTGCCAAATTTAGTTAAAAATCGAAATCCGACCTTCTGATTTATTTTTGTAAGTACTTTTCCTGGGATTTTTTTAACAATGGATGTAGCGAATTTTGTCCCAAACTTTACCCCAACACTTTTTACAAGCTGATTCACTGCAACGCCAGCAAGGCAGGCGTAAACAAATGTTTGAGTTTGATCACAGTGTAAATCATATCCACCGATATAAGCTATACAAGCTAACATGGTCTGAGTGACGGGACTTGAACTCACGAACTTTAACATTTTTTTCAGACATTCATTCACTTTGGCAATTGCAATTTTCTTAGCTTAATGACATTACCAATTTTCAGAGAGATCTATTTATTATTGGAAATAAGGTTAATTTTTATATATTCTCTTATCTTAGGGCAACTTCCATTTGCAACATCAATAATATTATC
>CAMWPG010000094.1 GCA_947176075.1 uncultured Ruminococcus sp.
GGAATACACTCTATTATATCTCTTGGCAGCATTGCCTGCTGACTGAATTTGTGTGCTGCAATATCTCCAGCAAGTCCATGGATATAAACGCCTGCCATTGCCGCAGATAAAGGCACTAAACCTTGTGCTGAGAAAGCAGCCGTCATACCTGCAAGAACATCTCCACTACCGCCTCTGCTCATTCCAGGATTGCCGGTATTATTTAAGTAGATACTTTTTTTATGTCCTACAATAGTTCCTTTGCCTTTTAAAACTATTACTGCATGAGGAAAAAGTTGCATTGCATTATAAATAGCATATTTTCTGTCAGACTGTACAGACTGCGTACTTACATTTAAAAGGCGTGCCATTTCTCCCGGATGAGGTGTAAGTATAGTGTTTCCTTCTCTCTCTGCAATAATATTTATGTTGTCACGCATTGCATTTAGACCATCGGCATCAATAATAAGCGTTCCTTTAGTCAGCTGGATGATATTTTTTGTCAAAATTACCGTTTCCGACGTAACTCCAAGTCCGCATCCGATCAAAACTGCATCAGATTTTTTTACAGCTTCTGTAAGAATATTATCATTGCCGCTCCATGTTATAAATCCATCTGAATCTGTTTTTAGAGAAATATACATAGATTCAAAACAGTGAGAAGATAGGGAAGGTATATTTTGCGCAGCTGTTGCAGTAGTAAGCAGTCCTACTCCGCTTCTAAGAGCAGCGTAAGATGCCATTGCAGCAGCCCCCGGCATACGTAGGCTTCCGGTTATACAAAGAAGTCTTCCAAAATCTCCCTTATGAGAATCGGCATGTCTTTTTGGAAAAATGCGGTATATATCATCAAGCGTAATCTCTTTAATTTCATTTTTAATCATTATGCTTCAAACCTTTCTTATAAAAAGAACGCTCACATTTTATGAGCGTTCTATATTTTTATATTATGTTATGTATATTTATCTTTCACCAAGACACTTTGCAAATATCACACATCGCATACCATCGTTATTTCCTGAGTTACAAGTTTGCAGGGCTATGATATGATCGCCGTATTGGGGAAGAGTACTTGAATCTTTACAATAGAGCACATTTGCGGTTGATTTTATATTTTTTATATAACTTTCAAAATCAGATTTCTTCATATTGAGTTCTTTAGGAAGTGTGGGCAGCCAATAGCCGAAATCAGCGCCGGATTCTCCATACAAAACATTAGCAGATATGACCTCGTAAAGATATCGTTTCTTTTCTGAAGCTATTTCAAAATATTTGTGCTCTTTTCCCCATTCTTCGCTGAGATAGCTTTTTATTGCGCTAAACATTGAACCATTAGCCATATTATGACCATATAGTAGAGTTAAATCCGTATCATCTATATCTCCTCTGAAATCCTCGTAAATACAGCCTGCATACGCATAATTTCCCATCCAATCAAGGTGAATATATTTGTCATTATCAGTACTTTTTAAAATAGGGTAGTCAACAACGGTTCCGTCAATATATATCCAACCGACAACCTCAGGATTAACAGCTTTATGTTCTGCTACATTTGCAAGGTTGAGTTTCATTTCGTAGTCAATTTTAGCTTGCGTTGTAGTAGTTGTTGTAGTTGTTGTTTCGGTAGTAGTTGTTGTAGTTGTTGTTTCGGTAATAGTAGTTGTTGTTGGCAATTCAACATGAGCTTGCTCGATGTCACGGCTGCCGCCGCATTCTTTCGACAAAACTATAATGGCAACAGCCGCAGCTGAAGCTGCGAGAAAAAATATAAAAAGCATTATTCGTCCGATTTTTATACTGCCTTTTTTTTTCATAGTTTTCTTTAGTCTCTTACCCATTATTATTTACCTCTTTTAGAAACCATTAAGATTATTTTCAATTATAATCTTCGGATAATCTCGATATGAATAGTTCAAATCAACATCTGTCTCAATGCCGGCTATTTTTCCAGTGCATGAATATTGCCATATACCATAATCACGTGAATACCATGGGACTTCAACATCATAATGTGCTATCCATGTATCATATTTATCTAATATTTCCGATTCTATTTTGTAATTAAAAAATCCTACATAGCTGCAAAGCGATACGTAATATCCATATGATTCCATACGCTCGCAAAATGCATTTATAATTTTAGAACTTTCCTCTGGTTTAAGATTAAACTGATCATTTGTCTCATAATCAAAAAATACAGGATATTCAAACTTATAGTTCTTGATGACTTCATAAAACGCATCCGCTTCTTTTTGAGCATCTTCAGCTGTTGTAGCATAACTAAACCAATATGCACCGCAATTTATACCTAATTCTTTAGCAGCGTTCATATTTGTTTCAAAGTATCTGTCTTTTTGATTGGCGTGCTTACCATAACCAGCACGAATAATAGCAAAATCTATTCCACTTTCTGCCACTTTATTCCAATTCACTTTGCCCTGATACACGGAAACATCAATACCAAATGCTTTTGGTGGACGTGTAGAAACAGTTATAAGAACAGTTGTAGATGTACTTGATGGTACAGTTGTACTTGTTGTTGTTGATGTTGTTGATTTTGAAGTCGTTGTAGTTTTATAAGGAGTTGTAGTAGTTGACACTAATACAGAATTACTGGTTGTTGTATTTGATGTATCAGTAGTGCTTGTACTCACTGTAGTAGTCATGCTTGATACAGTAGAATTTGTGGTATTTACTGTTGTTTCAGTTTCAGAGGTTTCTGTTGTTGTGATTTCGGTAGTATCAGTTGTAACAGGAGGTTCAGTAGTTATTGTAACAGGAGAATAATTACCATCTCGTTTTGGTATATATCCTTCAAATGGGATTCCTGCTGCAACTGTTGCATAAATCGTAAGGAAATATGTAGCATCAAGAATATTTATTGTTTTATCAGGAATAACATCATAGAATCTCCAATTTCTTTCAGTTACAAGCGGTTCAAGTCCTGCCGAAAATTTCGCATAGTATGTAAGAACTTCAGTTGCTACAGCTAGCCAATTTTCCTCAGCAAGAACCGGACTGTCATCATTTTCGGTCAAAATATCACAAATTATTTCCGACTCTAAAATTTCATCTTCTGCACGTATTGGATAAGATACGCTTGCCGACATTACAAGCGCACTTGTTAGTACACATATTCCTTGTATGAGCTTTTTTCTCATAAATTGATCTCCATTCATTATTATAAATTATAAACACATATATTATAACAAATTACATCTTTTTTGTACAGCGATTTTTAGTATTTATACGCAATTCTGTAATTTGTCACAAAGCATATAACAAAAAATCAGTGCATACGACCAATTAAATTACTTATTTTAGCATATAAATATAGAGAGCAATTGCTGCAACATATTCAATAATAGTTATCAAAGGAAATCCCAAAGCAAAATACCAATGTTTTGTTTTATGGTGAAACATATACATACCAGCGGTTCCGCCTATTCCGCCGCCTAAAAGTACAAATAAAAATAAAGTTTTTTCTGCAATGCGCCACTTTTGCTTTTTCGCACGTCTTTTATCAATTCCCATTGCAGACCATGATACTGCATTTATAATAAGCAAATAAATTATCAACCATTTCATAAAGATCACCTTAACCAGCATCATGTCTGCGATATTTTAATATAGGTGGGAGTGCTTCTTCAATATATGCAACCATCTTTTCATTCGGTGTGAAAATAATTCTTGTTTCACCATATTCTTCAGTAATAAGATCAGCAAAATATTCATTCTTGCCTGTATTGTCACTGCATAGAAAAAGCGTAGAATTTGGTTTTTCAGATGTATCGACATCTATTTTTCCGAATGCATCAAATTGCTTCGCGTTTAAAGTAATAAGATGCTGCCTTTTGCGTTGTCCTATTATTTTATCGACATCAAGTTCACCATTAGTAAATATATACTCATATTCAATGCTCATGCCTTTAAGCATATAATATGCTGCATATATTACTGCCATTGTTATAATTAAAATAAGGTAAAGCTTAGTCGCAGCAGCAGCAATAACAGTAAGAGCCGCTATGGCTGCCGCTGCAATTATAATCAATATCTTCTTTAAATTATCACCTGAATCAGGAACTTTCTTGACTAAGCATTCTGCAAAACGATCTGTCATAGTTAAAATCTCCTTTAAAATTATTTACGGGATAGTGTATTATTATTTTATCACAAAAAATGTTAAATTTCAAGAAAAGGCTTGATTTTTTTTCTGAAATTTATTATAATACTAATATAACACTTTGACGAAGAGAGTAGATATCAGAATGCAGCTTACAGAGAGGCATATCACGGCTGGAAATATGCTGTCTGCACTGACATTGAAGTTCACTTCTGAGTGGCTTTGCTGAAACATTATTTGCAGTAGGCTTAGACGTTATGTCTGCGTTAGAGACAAGAGAGTGATGGCTCTTGGGAAATGGGTGGTTTTTGCAAGCTGTGTCTTGTCCTGTTTTCAGGACAGGGCTTTTTTTATACCGTTTCCTTACAACTTTAATATATACTACGGCGCTGCCGTGAAAGGATGATTGATGATATGAAAGAACAACTGGAAGCAATACGATCAGAAGCTGCTGAAATGCTTTCGGCAGTAAAAGATGCTAAGCTCCTTGATAATCTCCGTGTAAAATATCTTGGAAAAAAAGGAGCATTGACTGCAATTCTTAAGCAAATGGGCAAACTTAGTGCTGAAGAAAGGCCTGTTATGGGTCAGCTTGCCAATGAAGTACGAAGCGCTATTGAAAATGCGATATCAGAAAAACAAGCTGAGATAGCAAAGCTTGAAACAGAGACACGTTTATCCTCTGAAACTATTGATGTTACATTGCCAGGCAAGAAGCAGTCTGTAGGAAGTCTCCATCCGCTTTCTATTGTAGAAAATGAAATAAAGGAAATATTCCTCGGTATGGGATTTGAAATAGCAGATGGTCCAGAAGTTGAGTATGACTATTATAACTTTGAAGCGCTTAATCTTCCTCCGGATCATCCGGCAAGAGATACTCAGGATACGTTCTATATTACAGATAATATCCTCCTGCGTACACAAACATCCTCTGTTCAGGTTCATGTTATGGAAAATAAAAAGCCGCCTATACGTGTAATTTCTCCAGGCCGTGTATTCCGTTCTGATGCTGTGGATGCTACACATTCTCCGCTTTTCCATCAGATAGAGGGTCTTGTTGTAGATAAAGGCATAACAATGTCAGATCTCAAAGGTACTCTTGAAATTCTTATGAAGCGACTTTATGGAGAAGAATGTACAATTCGACTCAGACCACATCATTTTCCTTTTACAGAGCCAAGCGCTGAAGTTGACGTTATGTGCTTTAACTGTCATGGCAAAGGCTGCCGAATCTGTAAGAACGAGGGCTTTATTGAACTACTCGGTGCTGGAATGGTTCATCCTAAGGTGCTCGAAGGCTGCGGAATTGATAGTAGTGTATATTCAGGCTTTGCGTTTGGTATGGGTCTTGAAAGAATAGTTATGCGTCGTTATAATATCAGCGATATGCGCCTTTTATTCGAGAATGACTATCGTTTCCTCGAACAGTTCTGATAAAACGGGAAGGAGAATAAATACAATGAATTTATCTATGAAATGGCTTTCTGATTATATAAAAAATGATATCCCTGTCACAGATTTTTGTGCCGGCATGACTATGAGCGGTTCTAAGGTTGAATGCTATGAAACAGAAGGCAGCGAAATAAAAAATGTTGTTGTTGGAAAGCTTTTGTCTGTAGTACCGCATGAAAACTCTGATCATCTTGTTGTTTGTCAGGTTGATGTCGGACAGGAACAGCCTTTGCAGATCGTTACAGGTGCTCCAAATGTAAGTGTAGGGGATATAGTTCCTGTAGCTATGGTCGGCGCTGAACTGCCGGGAGGAATCAAAATCAAAAAAGGCAAGCTCAGAGGTGTTGAGAGCTGCGGTATGCTTTGCTCTCTTGGAGAATTAGGGCTTACAACTCACGACTTCCCATATGCAATTGCTGACGGTATTTTTCTGATTGAAGAAGACTGTGAAATTGGTCAGGATATTCATGAAGCTATCGGACTTAATGATACTTCTGTTGAATTTGAGATTACCTCAAATCGTCCAGACTGTTTGTCAGTTATAGGTCTCGCAAGAGAAGCATCTGTAACATTTGGCACTGAGCTTTGTCTGAAAGAACCTTCTTTCAAGGGCGTGCAGGACGATATAAATAACTATCTGAAAGTTGATATAGAGAATGAAAATCTTTGTCCTCGTTATGCAGCAGGTATTGTTAAAAATGTTAAAATAGGTCCTTCACCAAGATGGATGCGTGAACGTTTGCGCGCAAGCGGTGTTCGTCCTATAAATAATCTTGTTGACATTACAAACTATGTAATGCTTGAATATGGTCAGCCTATGCACGCTTTTGATCTTCGTTATGTTATGGATTCTCATATTATCGTAAGAAATGCAAAAGCTGGCGAAGAGATCACTACACTTGATGGTCAGGTAAGAAAGCTTTCTCCTGAAATGCTGGTCATTGCAGATGCTGAAAAGCCGATAGCTGTTGCCGGCATTATGGGCGGCGAATACAGCGGTATCATGGACGATACTACAACAGTTGTATTTGAATCTGCATACTTTGAACCTGTACAGGTACGCCGTACAGCTAAAAAGCTTGGCATGAGAACTGATGCTTCTGCACGTTATGAAAAGGGACTTGATGCAGAGGGATGCTTGCGTTCACTTACACGCGCACTCCAGCTTGTTGAAGAGCTTGGTGCAGGTGAACCTGTAACAACACATATTGATGTTGTTAAGAATATAAAGCCGAGAAATGAGATCGAATTTGATCCTGATTGGATAAACAGTTTCCTTGGTACAGATATTTCTGAGGAAGAAATGATAAAGACTCTGAATGGTCTTGACATTGAGGTTAAGGATGGAAAATGTATTTCGCCAAGCTTTCGTATTGACCTTGAACGTCCTGCTGATATTGCTGAAGAAGTCGCACGCATTTATGGTTACAACAATATTTCGTCAACTGTACTGACCGGTGCTGCAAATGCTGCTCTGACATCTGAGCAGAAATATTTGAGAACTATTGAAAATACAATGGTATCTCTTGGATGCTATGGTATACTCACGTATTCATTCACATCACCTAAGTGCTTTGACAGAATAGGACTTCCGGCTGACAGCAAGCTGCGTAATACTATCACCATTACAAATCCGCTTGGAGAAGATACAAGCATTATGAGAACAACAACGCTGCCGTCTATGCTTGATATTCTTGCAGGCAACTACAAGAACAGAAACAGCAAAGTTAAGCTTTTTGAGCTTGGCAAGGAATATATTCCTACAGAAGATGGAAAACTTCCGAATGAGCCAACTCGTTTGACTGTAGGTATGTATGGTGAAGATACTGACTTCTTTGATATGAAGGGTACAGTAGATGCACTGCTGACTGAAATCGGTATAAAGGATTGCGAGTATGTACGCTGCTCTGAAAATGCTGAATTTGAGGAAACATGCGCACTGCATCCGGGCAGAAGTGCTGTTATTCTTTGTGGCAATACTGCTATAGGTTATATAGGCGAAGTTCATCCTTCTGTACAAGAAGCATATGGTTTCGGTACAAGAGTTTATGTTGCTAAACTGAATGTCTGTCTCTTATACAAATATCCGAGCCCAAGAGACGCTCATGAATCTCGTATGCCGTCTTCTGCTTGAAAAAAA
>CAMWPG010000095.1 GCA_947176075.1 uncultured Ruminococcus sp.
GTATATATCAATGTTTGAAGCAGCTTGAAGCAGACAAATGACAATGACGTGAATTTCCTTTATACGCCTATTGCAATTATGATGAATGTGTGCTATAATAAAAAATAAAAAAGACAAGGGTGATATTATGTATGATTTTTTGATTGTAGGTTCAGGTCTTTATGGTGCAATACTGGCTTATGAAGCCGCAAAGAGAGGCAATAAAGTTCTGGTTATTGAAAAGCGTGATCATATAGGCGGAAATATCTATTGTGAGAATATAGACGGAATAAATGTACATAAGTACGGCGCACATATTTTTCATACAAATAATAAGACGGTCTGGGATTACATAGGACAGTTTGCGCAGTTTAATCGATATACAAATTCTCCAATTGCAAATTATAATGGAGAGATATATAATCTTCCGTTTAATATGAACACCTTCCATCAAATGTGGGGCGTTGTTACACCGGAAGAAGCTATGAATATAATAGAAGAGCAGAAAGCAGCTCATAAAACAGAAAATCCTAAAAATCTTGAGCAGCAGGCTATAAATCTTGTAGGTGTAGATATTTATGAAAAGCTTATCAAGGGCTATACTGAAAAGCAGTGGGGACGTAAATGTGAGGAGCTGCCGCCATTTATAATTAAGCGTCTTCCTGTAAGATTTACATATGACAACAATTATTTCAATGATATGTATCAGGGAATACCAATGGGCGGTTACACAAATATTATTGAAAAGCTTCTTGAGGGCATTGAGGTTCGCCTTGATACAGACTTCCTGAGTGATCGTGAAAATTATGAAGCAATAGCTGAAAAGGTCATCTATACAGGTGCAATAGATTCATATTATGATTATTGCTACGGAAAGCTTGAGTATCGTACTGTTTATTTTGAAACAGAGAAGCTGCCGATATCAAATTATCAGGGCAACGCTGTTGTAAATTATACAGATGCAGAGACTCCGTATACAAGAATAATTGAGCATAAGCATTTTGAGTACGGTACAGAGCCTGTTACTGTTATTTCTAAGGAATATCCCAAGGAATGGCAGGAGGGCGACGAGCCGTATTATCCTGTGAATAATGAGAAGAATCAAGAGATCTACAGCAAGTACGCTGAGCTTGTAAAAGAAAATGACAAGGTAATTTTTGGCGGACGTCTTGGAGAGTATAAGTATTATGATATGGATAAGGTAATAGAAAGCGCATTGAGTGCAGTAGAGGCGCTTTTTGGAAAAGAGGAATAATGGATATTAAAATATTGATCGCTGCTCATAAGCAGTATAGAATGCCTTCTGATGATATGTATATGCCTGTTCATGTTGGAAAATTTTTCAGTGATAATAACTTCGGCTACACTGGAGATAATACAGGAGATAATATTTCCGATAAAAACAAGAACTTCTGTGAGCTGACGGCAATTTACTGGGGATGGAAAAATCTTCAGGCAGAATATGTTGGTCTTGCTCATTATCGCCGTCATTTTTCTATTAAAAAGAAAAAGGATACGTGGCAGGGAGTTTTGACAAAAGAGCAGCTTGAACCTCTTCTTAAAAAATGCCCTGTAATAGTTCCTAAAAAGAGAAACTATGTCATAGAGACAGTGTACAGCCATTATACTCATACACATGATGCTGCGCATATTGAAGAGACAAAAAAGATAATTGCAGAGCACTGCAATGAATATAGCATTGCTTTTGAAAAGGTTCTGAGCCGCCGCAGTGCGCATATGTTCAATATGATGATAATGCGCAGAGATTACTTTGATTCATATTGTCAGTGGCTTTTTGATATTCTGTTTGAATTAGAAAAACGGATCGATGTCAGTGCTCTTGATGCTTTTAATGCACGCCTGTTCGGAAGAATCAGTGAATTCCTGCTTGATACATGGATAGAAAAGAATGGTATTTCCTATAAGGAAATCGGATATATCCATATGGAAAAGATAGACTGGCCAAGAAAGATACGTTCATTTTTGGGAGCAAAATTCTTCAGCAAGAAGTATGACAAGAGCTTTTAACGGAGGTAGCAATGGAAGATTTAATTTCAGTTTTAATACCTATTTATAATGTGGAAGATTATCTTGATCGCTGTTTGACATCTGTTCTGAATCAGACATATAGAAATCTTGAGATTGTTCTTGTTGACGATGGGTCGCCTGACAATTGCGGTGCTTTATGTGACGGCTATGCGGCAAAAGATAGTCGTGTAAAGGTTGTACACAAGGAGAACGGCGGAATTTCAGATGCCAGAAATGCCGCATTAGATGCAGCTACTGGGAAATACGTAACATTCATAGATCCAGATGACTATGTAAAAGAAACCTATGTAGAATATCTTTATGAGCTTTTGAAAGAATTTGGTACAAGAATGTCCATCGCACTTCATGAAGCAGTTTATGAAACAGGCAAAGTTCTGAAATGGGATACAGGCGAGCGAATTTTAATGGATTCTGAAAAATGTATGGAGCGAATCCTATATCACGATGCTCTGGATATTTCAGTATGGGGAAAGCTCTATGAGCGATCTCTTTTTAAAAATGTTCGCTATCCTAAAGGAAAGCTTTTTGAGGATGCAGGAGTTACCTATAAGCTTATTATTCAGTGTGACAAGGTTGCCTGCGGATTTGAAAGCCAGTATTATTATATGATACGCAAAGGCTGCTCTATTGTGACAAGCAGATTCCATAAAAGCAAGCTTGATATGATCGAAATGACAGATCAGATGGCACAGGGACTTCGTGAAAAGTATCCGGCATTGGAGGATGCGATCCTCAGACGTCAGGTATATGCACGATTTACAACGCTAAGGCAGCTTGTTGAAAGTGATATTCGCTATCGTGATAAGGAAAAGGAGCTTATAGGTTATATCAAAAAAAATGCTTCTTCTGTGCTTCGTAATGAAAAGGCTCCAAAGCGTGATAAATTTGCGATCAGAGCGGCTTATCTTGGAGCGGGATTTTTTAAATATTCATGGAAGCTGTATTGTCTTGTTACAAGAAGAAAGTATAGATAGTGAGGACATATAAAGAAATGACTGCAATTAAAAATCAAAAAATAAAACTGCCGCTTACAAAAATTGCAATATTTATGCTGCTGTTATATTCATTTACAATTCCGCTGGCAGTTCATATTTACCCTTCAGTTGTAATTAAATATATAACCCTTTTATTGGCCGCTGGTCTTTTCTGCGCTGCAATGCTGAAAAAGCTTAAAGACTTTTATATCAAAATAACGCCTACGGAAATTTTTATGTTTTTCCTTGGCTTTTTCGTTACTATAGGGAACTATGAACTAAAAATAGGCGGATATTATTATGTTATATCTTACTGGGTTTTATGGATAGTGGCGGTAGCTTCAAAATATAATGATCAATGGCAGACAACCATACTAAATTTATCATGTATATTTTCTATGGTGTATGCAGTGGCTACTATAGTTGCATATCTTAGTGAAAGCATATATTTAAATTATATGCTTCCGCTTCTTAGTCAATATAATACGACGCGATTGATACGTCTTTATAACGAGGGATATAT
Organism: uncultured Ruminococcus sp.; assembly: GCA_947176075.1. Classification (GTDB taxonomy): domain Bacteria; phylum Bacillota; class Clostridia; order Oscillospirales; family Ruminococcaceae; genus Ruminococcus_C. Next base: position 3,526 of record CAMWPG010000095.1, read on the forward strand.
GCTCGGACTGACGGAACATTACAGTACAAATGGCATGTACCTTGCAATTGGAACAGGAGCATTTTTTGCAAAGCTTGTTCCTGATTTTAAGAAAAAGCAAAACTGGATATGTTTGCTTGTCGTGATTTTTGCGCTATTGCTTACAGGCAAGAGAGGTCCGCTTTTATTTGCTATAGGTGCAATAGTTGTAGTATTGTATTTTTATAAGTCAGATAAGCCAAATGGCAGAATACTTAAAATTCTTGCAGTAGTTGCAGCAGGAATAATAGCGGTACTTATAGCTTCAATATGGGTTCCCAATATTATGAATGCGATCGACCGTTTTGCAAGTACATCTGATGACGGCGATGTTACTGCCGGAAGAGGTCCTTTGTTTGCTCTTGCCATAAAGCTTTTTAAACAAAAGCCTCTTTTGGGCTGGGGCTGGGGAAGTTATCCATATTTGTATTATGAAGTTTATGGCAAGTATCAGTATGTTGCTCCGCAAAGACACGCTCACAATATCTACCTACAGCTTCTTTGTGAGGTAGGCGTTGTTGGTTTTGTAGTGTTCGGCATATTCTTTGTATGGCAGCTATACAGAGTTCTCAAACTTTACAAAGATTATAGAAAAGGTCTGATTATACTGCCTGATTCTGTGTCAGCTGTTTTGCCTTTTGCAGTGTATAGTCAGGTTTTCTTTCTCATGTACGGAATGACCGGCAATCCTCTTTATGATGTTATGGTTCTTTTCCCATATCTTCTTAGCTGCATAACAGTAAATTACTATACTTCTAAAAGGTATAGCACCAGCAACAGGATAACGTTCATTATAAGCAGACTGATGCCGAAGAGAAAAAAACGCATAAGGTTTACAATACACTAAGAAAGGGTTCTTGTTAATGATAAAACTTTATAATCAGAAAAAGGATTGCTGTAGTTGTACTGCCTGCATGGCAGTCTGTCCTAAAAAAGCTATCACTATGAAACCTGACGATAAGGGCTTTTCATATCCTGAAATAAATGATAAACTTTGCATAGAATGCGGACTTTGTACAAAGATCTGCGCATTTCAAAACGGCTATAGCACAGAGGAAAATCTTCCTGAGCCGCATATATATGCAGTTCGTCATCTGGATGAAAAGGAACGTGCAACAAGCCGCTCCGGTGGAATGTTTGCTGCGCTTTGCAAATGGATATTTACTGAAAAGAATGGAATTGTTTATGGTGTAGGCTATGGAGAACATTTCCGTGCAGTACATAAGCGAGCTGAAAACATGAGAGAGGCTTTTGAATTCAAGGGCTCAAAGTATGTTCAGAGCGATATGGGCAATGTGTTCTCACAGGTTAGAGAAGATCTCAAAGCAGGAAAAAATGTTCTTTTCAGCGGAACTCCATGCCAGACGGCAGGTTTAAAAGGATTTCTTAAAAATGTAAACACAGATAATCTCTATATTTGTGATATTATATGCCATGGAGTGCCAAGCCCTATGGTATGGGATGATTACCTTACATATCTTGAGAATAAGAATAACTCAAAGGCTGTAAACGTAAATTTTCGAGACAAAGAAAAGCTTGGTTGGACAGTTCACTTTGAATCAGTCACATTTGAAAGCGGTATAAAGGAATTTGGCGAAATTTACACACATTTATTTCATAATTGTATCATGTTTCGCCCCTCTTGTGAAAATTGTAAGTATACAAATTTCATCAGACCTTCTGACATAACTCTTGCAGATTTCTGGGGTATAGGAAAGGCTGTTCCTGAAATGCATGATAATAAAGGAGTATCGCTTATTCTTGTGAACACTAAAAAAGGCGAGGATATGTTTGCCGCTGTTTCAAATGACATAGCTTACAAGGAGACTGTCAAAGAAAAGTGTATGCAGCCAAATTTGCAGCATCCTTCTGTATTCAGTGCTGAGACAGATTCTTTCTGGAATGATTATAAGGCAAATGGATTTAATTATGCTGCTAAAAAGTACGGTATATTAAATCTTAAAGGTCAGCTTAAATTTAAGTTGAAAATGCGCCTAAAATTCAAAATAAAGGTGAGAGAGAGGATTGCAGGCAATGAATAATTCTAATTCTTTGGCAGTACAGAAACAGAGGAGTAAAATAGAAATTCTTCAGATAATGAGAACCTTTTCAGCTATTGTAGTTTTTCTGTCTCATTTTTTTGATCCTAATGAATACGCATTGCCTATGGGCACAGTATTTGTGGGACGTACAGGCGTTGCATTTTTCTTTATGATAAGTGGATTTTTGCTTATTTATACAGACAGAGGCACAACAAAAGGTTATTTCCGAAAAAGGATCATTCGTCTTGTTCCTCTTTATTATATTACTACGCTTGCAGTATTCGGAATAGGACTGATTATACCGTCCTTTCTTCACACTTCAGAATCCGGTGCTGTTTCTCTTATAAAATCTCTGTTATTTATACCGTTTTATTCAGGCAAAGGAGTATTTCCTCTATATCCTATAACATGGACGCTTACAGCAGAGGTTTTTGTTTATGTGATCTATTATATACCATTACTGCTGTTGAAGATACCGGCTCTCAGAAACAAATCGAATGATTTTGAGAAAAAGTTTAAGTGTATTTTCACTTCTGGGATTTTAGCTTTTCTTGTAATTCTCCGTGAATTTGTTCCAAAAAACATCTTTACAGATGCATACGGAGCAAAGTATATGCTGTACTTTATAATCGGAATTTTGTGTGCATGCTTCTGGGATAAAATTTTAGATGCGGCAAAGAATCTTCATATAGTGCTTACGCCAACAGATAATAAGGCGGCAAAGCTTATTGCAGCTCTGTCAGTAGGCGTTTGTATTATTGGCATATCATTGCTTTATAAAGATAATTATATATTTATAGCACTTATGGGTGTTATTTTTATGATAACGCTTGCACTGCTGTGGGAATATAGATTTTCAAAAGCGTTTGTTGTTATGGGAGATATAAGCTATTCGTTTTATCTCATACATTATTTTGTAGTAAAGCTATATCTCCGTATGTTTTGCAATTCAAATGAAGTGACAAATGTAGCTCTTGCCGTATTCATGGCTGTTTTATGTTATGCAATTACAACAGTCCTTGCTTACATATGCTTCCATATCATAGAAAAGAGATTCAGCGGTTGGCTTAAAAAAGTTATTCTTTAAGGCACACCTTACAAAAAGTCGGTATCGGAGACTCCCGATACCGACTTTTTATATTATTTAAATTTTCTCAGCATATGCAAGATATATCCATCCTGCGCCGGATTTTAGCTTACCCCAGTTTCCATTTGTTTCGGTTATGGTGAATGCTCCTTTGCCGGTGTAATTACCGGTTACTGGATATTCTGTTCCGGGACCTGTGCGAATATTCAGATCGTCAATTGAAATCCTTACTACATAAGAAGAATCAGGTTTGACATCCGGTTTTATATCAGGGGCAGGATCAGTGTTACCGCCGCTGATGGCAGATTTTACGTCTTTCCTGAACTGATCCATAGTCAGTCCATATTTATTCCATATATGCTCAACATCGGCATGACCAGATGCAATACCACGCTTGTATCCCTCGCTGTGGCTTACAATAACACCGTTGCTGAGTGGATTCAGATTGTAAATTTTACAAAGATATGCAAACAGCTCTACCGCCGTCTTATACGTTCCCATAACGAAATTCTTAGTAGCTGTAGGATTATTGTCTACGAAGCTCGCACCGCCTGTATAACGTATTGTAGACGGCTCGGTCATCTCAACTCCAATGTGCGTTCCATTAGCGCTTCCGCCGCAATGCCATCCCCGCCAGTTCCATGGCAGAGTCTGGATCACTGTGCCGTCAGCACCTAAAACGCCATGACAGCAGACATCATCTGAACTTTTCCATATTCTTGCAAATACCTTTGGATCAGGTTGATTGACACCGACACTGTGAAGCATCAGACCTTTTGGATTTATAGTTGTACCTGCTTTATAGCAAGCGGATGTTGTTGCAAAATCTTGAGTGATTTTCATAATTATATCATTCCTTTCATAATAAAAAAGCGTTCCGGGTTTACGAAAACGCTTAAAGTTTTTATTTGACTTTTGCTGAAATTCATGATATAATGTCATTTAAGGGCATACCAAAAGCGGTAGGCGGTCAAT
>CAMWPG010000096.1 GCA_947176075.1 uncultured Ruminococcus sp.
CTGTAGCGGCAGCCTTTTTATTATAATAAAATATTTAAATGCAAAATAAAGTTGAAATCTCAAGCAATCCCACTTGAAAAAAAGCAAATAAATTTCTAAAAAATATAAAATGATGTTTTTCTGCAATTTTGAAAAGTTCATTTTTTCTGCAACAAATTCCAGAATCACTACAAAGATGTGTCGCTCCGTATAGACAAGATACTGCCTGCGGTATCACGCTTTGGCGACGGCAATCGTAAGGCAAAGAAAGAAGCTGTTATCGAAAAGCTTAAAGCTTTATTTGAACGGTTTGGGAATATAGGATAATTTTATACCTCTTAGAATTTGTCCATATAATAAATGACGCACGTCTTTTTTAAGCAAAATTTGCAGAAAAAGACGTGCGTAAAAAACACTAAACAGAATATTAAAGAGATAAATTTTTAAGAAAAGATATGATTATTACTTTATTAACAAGGATTTTTAATACCAATAACTGCCAACCTCTGTGTGCCATCATCTGTACAAGTGATAATCGTAACCCTATCATCGCCAAAGTCATTAAGAACCCATATTTCATTTGGTTCTATTATGAATTTTTCAGAAACAGTATAGGTATAGCATTTCTTTTCCTTATCATAGAGATTGATCTCCATTCCAATCTCTGCATTTTTCAGATCGTTGAAATATTCCTTGTAAATCGTACTGCTGTGACCTGCAATGCAATAATTTCCAGAGCCGACCGTTCCTGTTTCATTAAAATGTCCAACAGCTTTAGATAAAGTTTCATTATCCGTCCCCTCAAGAACAGGCGCCTTAATTTTAAGATCAGTAATTTCAACTACAACATTGTTCATAAGCAATTTTTGTCTTTGAATTTCCCTATTGATCTTTCTAATGCCGTAAAAACTTAAAATAACTATTCCGATTATTATTGCAATGAGCCCTATTGTAAACAGAGCCCATTGCTTTTTTGTTCGCTTGCTTTTTGTATTAATTGCAAACATATTACTTCTCATCTTTTCTACGATAAATTATACCGGAAGTTTTTACAGCGAATACACCAATTATCATAAGGGTCATTGCAGAAAATGCAATCAAAACATTTTTCATTGAATTATTGCCTGTCTGAGGAAGATTTACTTCTGCATCTGATACATCAGTGCCAATACCTGTAGTTGGATCAATAACATAAGTATCAAGTACATTTCCGGAATCATCTGTCAGTGTAATCACATATTGTTCTTCGGAATTAACTTCAATCTCAGCATTTGCAGCCTTGACACCTGTCTTGCTGTAATAATCGTTGATGGACCACTCACAAAGTTCTTCATCATTAGCAATATGCTTTATTGTAATAGTTGTTGTTTCTGCTGTTGTAGTAGTCGTTGCGGATGTTGTTGTTGTTTTTGGTGCTGTAGTAGTTGTAGCAGATGATGTTGTTGTCTTTGGTGCTGTAGTAGTTGTTGCTGATGTTGTAGTTTCAGATGCCTTGGTAGTTGTAGTAGATGATGTTGTAGTTTCAGATGCCTTGGTAGTTGTTGAAGATGCTGTAGTAGTTGTTGTTGTAGATGATGTTGTAGTTGTTGTGGTAACTGGATTAGTATTGATCTCAATATCTTCGTCATACACTAATTCAGTATTATAAACATAATTTAAAGAGTCTTTTCTTGCGCTGACTTTGACATCAACTGCATTTCCATCTTCATCCTTTGCAAATACACTGCCTATATTCAATGAATCTGTTCCTTTAAAAAGTGAATTAGTATCAGCCATATAGATATTAAGACAATTTAAATCTGCATTATAGCGATATTCTGAAATTTTTGCACTGTTCTCAGGATTGAATTCAAAATAAACATCTGCATCAATATCAGTTTCAACATCCAGACTAAGCTTAATCGTATTTATGCTATCACTTTCTTCATTATCTGGAATCAGTGTTATTGTACTAAAATCATCAATTTTAATATTACTATTTGCTTCTGCATCCATTGTATTTGCAATATTAAGCACACTGAGCATCAAAAAAGCTGCTGTGCCTATCAAAACTTTTCTTAACATAATTTTCTCCTTTTTAGACATTCTCTGAAAACCTTGAATTTGCTATATATATTTTTTTATTAAAACAAGGTTTTCAGAGATACATTTCAGTTATTATTTATTGCCGCTTAGTGTAATGCTTGGAAGTTTATCCGGTACGGTTTCAAGAAGTGAATCACTAACCAGACGTTGACCCTCATTTGTAAGAGCGTTATTTACTCTGTACATTTCAACACGTACAGCTTCTGGAAGTTTCATGCCATTCATATCATCTGGTTCAATCCAGTAGATCCATGTACCATTGGATACGTTTGCAATATTGCTGTTATCCGGTACATCAGCAAGAATGATCTGCTGAGCCTTTACGTTATTTTGATTGTCAATACCGCCTACAATATTACCGTCTTTGTCATATAACAAAACTACATTATATGCGGGATTTCCTTTATATGAACCCGTAAATATAAGAGAGTTCTTAGGAATGATTTCATCAGGATTTTCACCATATTTGTAATCTGCGCTCAGAGTACCAATAACTGCTGTCTTATCTGTATCAATATCTGTTCTGCGGAAATCAACATTATCACCGGTTACTCCAAGAACGTCAAGCTCTGCAATTGATATAGTCTTATCTTTCTGATTCAGAAGAACAAGCTTCAATGATGTTGCAGAATAAGTGCTGATATATTTATCGTCATCATTTGCAAAATAAACGGTTTGGCTGCCTTTGAATGTTCCATCAGCAACAAGAATCCATTCATTATTTGACATAACGTAAATCTCATATTCTTCAGCAGATTCTCCATTACCAACAGTATATTTGAAGCCGGAAGTTGTCAATGTCTGATTGAAATCAATAACGATTTCAGCCTTATCGTTATCTACAGTTGGAGTATAAGCTGTTTTGATATCGTGGTCAATAGCCTCTTCTGCAGGATTGCTCTCTGTCTGTTCGCAAGGCATTTCATCTGTTGTATCATTTATAACAGTTTCAGCTGTAAGACCAGTGGTTTTAATACTCCAGTTAGATTTATCCATACTGCCATCGTGTTCGATCTTTACCATTTTTGTAGTGTAAACTTCAGAACGATTAAGATACTGATCGATAAGTGTCACCTTATAGAATACAGCACGGTTATTCATAGTTGTAACTGTATCTGTAAATGTTGAACCTGTTGCAAAGCCGACAGGAGTTTCTTCTGTTTTTCCGCCGGATATTGTGCAGCGTACAACTTCATATCCGAGTATGTCGCTTGCAGGAATATCAGAAGATGTAAATGCAAGCTCTACCTGATTTGCTGTTTCTCCGATGTTTACTGTAACGTTTTTAATTGCAGAAACTGAGCTGTCAGTACCAAGGACGCTGCCCTTTCCGTTAAGCGCATAGATACGTGAATCATCATTTGCGTAGAAAATTGCACGAGTTTCTTTTTCAAACTGTTCTGCATAAGCGATCGTTTCTTCATCAGGTGTTTTGCCCCAGCGCTCAAAGAATTCAAGTACATTCTTTTCTGCTGCTGCACAAGCAAGACGCATAAGATTCTGATCATTGTTATTGCCAATAGTTAAATTTACACCATTTGGAGCAGGAGCTGCCTTTGTATTTCTTGAATATGTGTCAACTCTTGCATAGAACAGATTGCTTAGCTGTTCTGTATAATCGGAATAAGTCTTATAATTCAAACCATTATCATATGCAAGATGAAGCTGCCAGTACATACCTAGCTGAGTTGCGATATTTGAGCAATTTCCCTTTGTGCCGGATGTTACCTTGCTGTAAATATTGTTGTACTGGAAACGCATACCGTTGTTTGTATCCTTTGCCTGAGCAAGCTGTGCAAAGTAGTTATTTGTAATTTCTGCTACAGCATAGCTGCCCTGATTGATACAATGTCCGATTTCGTGTGCAATGCCCCAGCCGAAATAATTTCCGCTGACATATTTGCCGTCTTCGTCTGCAACTACTGGTCTGCAATTTACCATGCCTTTGGTTTCAGGCCATTCAATTCCGATATGATTGCCTGATGCATACATAAATGCACCTGAGAACATACGCTGATAACGTATATTAAGATGTCCCTTAGGAATCTGATCCAGTTCAGCTGGTGCAGATTCGTTCAGTCCCTTATGCTGATAGAAGAGATACATCATATCTTCCATTGCTTTCATTGATTCAAGAACAGTTTCAGCACGTTCTTCGGCAGTACCTTTTCCTGCACCTGCCAGGATCTGCTGAGCCGGAAGAGAAAGCATCATTGTATCGAGCAGAATATCAGAAGCACCAAGAATGCAATTTTTATTGTCATAATCATAATCTAAATTTTTATTGCCTGAACCTTTATGAGTTTCATTGTGGAGTGATTCAATGTTTGGAACGTATTCATCTAATTTGTTTATATATTCAACTGTTCTTTCAAAGCGTTCATTTTCATCAGTTACTTTATACAGGTCAAGGAAAGGAACTTCTGAACCGCCGGTTACACGTACTGAGTATCTTTCACTTGCATTACTTGCTCCCTGATACTGAATATACAAAGCACCGCCATTTTCAACACCAACACTTGAACCTTTAGTCAATTTAAATGTATTTGCTCCGACTTTAAGATTAGCTCCGTCCAAAGTGACACCGCCGGATTCTGAGTGATACTGTGTAACAATAAGACGCAGATCTGTTCCGTCACCGGTTTTCTTTTTGTCGCTTCCTACATAAATTGTTACGTCCTCTCCTGTACCAATTGAAACACCAAGAGGCTGCCATGCGTTCAGACCTGAGAATCCACGACCTGTATCCTTTGTAGTGATGCCCTTGTGTATTTCTACTGGACTGCTGATCGATTCAGCATTCAGGATTTTTTCTGCTGTTTCAAGCTCACGGAGTAAAGCAGAGGTATTAGGATTTATTTCTCCAAATTCATCTGGAGTGTTTACTTTTTCACGCAGAACATCAATGGTTTCCTGAGTAACATTATCTTTCAGAACTGTATGCAGATCATCTACATATAAGCCCATGATTTCATCCATGAGTTCATCGTAATGATAGAAATAAGTTTCCGAAATAGTAACAGGAGATGTCAGATAACGTGCAAGACCAATCTGAATTTTACTTGCTGTTATTGGACTGGAAAACTTGAGAACGTAATAATATCTGCCCTCTGAATCGGTTTTTCTTGCAGAGATATTAGCATAAGCATCATTAATACAACCTATCTCTTTTCCGTCCTTATCCCACCATCTTAAGTTTGTATAGTCAATACTTGTTGTTGTAAGTATACAAATGGTATCCATTTTATATTCCTTGTCAAAGGTATATATCAGACCATTGTTGCCCAGATTGTTGAATCCTCCGTCGTCCCATGTACCTTTTGAGTAATATGAAGCTGCATCGCCGTCAACAGCACCCCATGCAGTATTGCTTGAATCTTCATCAAGCTTGCTGTCTATCATTGAACCGCCGTTTCTTGTAACAGAAACAATATGCGATTTTCCTGGAGTTCCGTTTTCATCACGGTTAATCAGATTGTATTTCGGCATTTCAGCAGGATTCAAATCGGTTGTTTTTGCTGAGCAGTGAATTGACTGTGGGCTTTCGCCGAGTTCATTAACACCTGTAACGTAAATTTCGTATTCTGTAATTGACTGTAATTCACTGATAATATATTTATTGCCTGTAATACCGGAAATTTTAGTGTATTCATCATCGCTGTTTCTTAATTTATAGAAAACATTGTATGATTGTGTATCGTCCATATCTTTCCATGTAACATTTATTCCCTTATAAATTCCTGAAGCTTTTACATTGTCAGGCTTATCAGGACGTTTATTCGGCTGCGGAGTAACCTCAACTGAATCACCGTAACCGCTTTTCCATGTGCCGTTTATCGACTGTACACTTACTTTATAAGTAGTATAATTCTTTACATCTTTTCCTGCAAACGATGATACTTTAAGTGAATTAGAAGTTGCAACAACGGTTTCAACAGCATCGCCCTGCTGAATTTTCACTTCATAACCTGTTACATTAATGCAAGCATCCCAGCTTATAGAAAAATTCTCGCTGCCTGCTTTTGCCACAAGATTTTCTGGAATATCCATTTCAGGTTCCGGAATACGGCTTTCCATTCCATTTACAAATTCAACCTTACTGATCTCAGCAAGATTATTATTGTTTTGCATTGCTGTGATGGTCAATGTAACCCTCTTAACTGCTACCTGATTTCCAAGATGAACATTAATGTTGCCATGTGCATCAAGTTCTGCATATACTTCACTTTCTTTAAGAAGATAATTAACATCAGATTTTACCGGAACAGTGATCTTATGTTCTTCACCGTTCTCAATATAATTAACATCAATAAATGCTTCTGATACAGGATTGTCGATTCCTGATTCAAATGTAATACCATCAGCAATAGTAGCATTGCCGTTATTCATCATATCAAATCCCAGAGATACAGGATTGGCTTCTGAAATCTCGCCTTCGCCTGACGGCGTGAGAATTACAGTATCCTCACCGCTTAGCATTTTGTCAAGATCGCCTGCTAAATTTGTATTTTCTGCAACTGTTGCCTTTATAGCCAGCGGTGATATAAATTCTTCAACCGCCGCCATTACATCTCTATTTTCTCCATAGCTCTTTGGCAAAAACATCAGGTCCACCAGATTTGTTTCATTGTCATGATTTAAATCTGTAAAACAGCCCTCAGATATTGTCCTGCCGTCAATAGCGTCTATCAGAATATCTTTATCATTATCATCAATATCGCCGTCGTTGTCTACATCTCCGATTAAAATTACTCCAGGATGAAGACCATTTTCTACATAGGTATAACCTTCACAAAAACCTATATTTAATTTAACGGAATAAAGTTTTTGAGCTACTGTTATATTTTGGCTGTAAGCAGCAAATCCTGGTGCATCAACTGTGATAGTGTATTCTCCATCTTCAAGATTGTCAAAACTAATTTTTTCTTCTTTTGACTCTCCGGCAGTTAACGTACCGCTCTGAACATAACCATTAGCTCCGGTCAAAGTTACTGTAAAATCAATATCATTCTCAATAAACAGAGCCATTCCTATAGAAACATCAATTTTGCCTACAGCATCATATACTGCATCCGAATCATTTTGCATCTGCAAATCATCAATATCATTCTCAGATGTATCAATTGAACCTTCCGGAAGCGTGCCGTCTGTTTCATTTTCAACAGAAACAATCTCGCTGCTTTCCTGAGATTCACTGCTATCTTCAAAAGCAGCTCCAGAGAAAGGCGTCTGCATTAAACTGCACATAGTGGCAAATGCCATTAAGAAAGCTATTGTTCTTTTTAAACCGCGTTTTCTAATCATATCTTTCGTAATTTTCATAATTCATTCCTCATTTCACATATTTATACAAGATAAATAGGATTTGTTTCGCATCTTCAAACTATGGTTATAGTATACTATATCTGAATGCATTTTTAAACTGCAAAAATCAGATAAAAAACAATAAAAATCAGACTTTTTTAAGGCAACACCGCACAAAGACAGTCACGAATGCTTTTCAAAAATTTTAACCCCGATTCTATTTCCAGATTCGGGGTTTTTCGACAACCTGAAGCTGTAGCGGCAGCCTTTTTAT
>CAMWPG010000097.1 GCA_947176075.1 uncultured Ruminococcus sp.
GCGTTACTGATGTGGAAATACTGCATGATAATTCAAGCATCGGGTCTTATAATGTTGCAAAGCAGCAAGGATTTATAGCGCCTATAGGAACTTGCAAAGCAGGCGTAAAAGCAACTGTTAGTGCAGAAATTTCAGATGAAAATATAAAAGGTGGATCACTGAGGGTATATGTTTACAGTCTTAATGAATCTGTTCTTGAAAAAGGCTATGAAAAGCTGCTTAGCTCAGTTGTGGAATTGAGAGATTATTCTGATAATAGACTGTTAGGCGATGTGAATGCCAAAGAAGATGGGATATGTTATTTTTCCGTGCCATATGAAAATGGCTGGACAGTATATATTGACGGAGAAGAGACTGATACTGAAATAGTAGGCGGTGCAATGCTTGCAGTTTCTGTTAAAAAAGGACTTCACAATATCGAGCTTTGTTATACTCCTGAGGGAATGATTGTAGGATTATGGATATCTGCATTATCAGCAATAATATGGCTTGCAGTTCTGATAATAGAAATAAATAAGCGCCGCAATCAGGCTAAGGAGAAAATGATATGAGAAATTTAAAGGTTACTATGGCGTTTCGTGGGACAAATTATCACGGCTATCAGCGTCAGAACAACGCTTTGACAGTTCAGGAGGTTGTTGAAGACGCAGTTTCTAAAATTCTCAATACAAAAACAACTATCTATGGATGCTCCAGAACTGATACGGGAGTTCATGCGGAAAAATTTTGTTTCAGCTTTAAAACTGAAAATCAAATTCCGATAAGGAATTTTATTCGAGGAATAAATGGCTATCTTCCCAAAGATATATCAGTTCTTGACTGCGAAGAGATGCCTGAGGATTTCCATGCAAGATTTAGCTGCGTTGGAAAGACATATCTTTACCGTATACACAACAGCGAATCAAAAGATCCGTTTTCTACTGATATGGCATTGCATTATCGTCGGCCTATTGATATTGAGCTTATGAAAAAAGCTGCGGAATTTTTTGTAGGTACTCATGATTTTGGAAGCTTTTGTGCAGATTGCTCAAAAAAACTTGATACAATACGGACTATATATCAATTCCAAATAGAAATTAATGAAAATGATATCAAAATACTTGTAAAAGGCAACGGTTTCCTGTATAATATGGTAAGGATATTAGTTGGTACTCTGCTTGATATAAATGAGGGAAGAATAAAGCTTTCTGACCTTGAGAGCATTATGAATGCAAGAGATCGCAGGCTTGCCGGCAGAACGGCTTTGCCGCATGGACTGTATCTTCACGAGGTGTACTACGATAGTATTTGAATAGCTCAGGAAAGGAGAACGCATTCTTTCTGCAGAGTGCAATGAATATGAAGAAAAATAAAATTGATATTATAGAAAAAAAGAAAAGAAAAAAGATACAGAAAAGTTTCCTCAGACTTTTAGTGCTTATGCTTATAGCTGCGTTTTGTGTATTTCTTTATATGGAAAGAGGAAATTGGATAAGCGGCGTTGAGAATAGGATCGAATCTATACGGCAAAATGACGGTGTGCTTGCTGATGGAAATTTTCCCCTGAAAGTTTCTGATGATGGAGATTATCAATTGCAGGTATTAGACGATAGGCTTGCTCTTTTGAGCAATTCATATTTATATATTTATTCGGTTCGCGGTGAAAATATAGATACAAGGCAGGTTTCATATATTAAGCCTGTTATAAAGTCAAATGGAGACTATTCATTGTGCTTTGAAAACGGAGGAACAGGATTCAGAGTAGACAAAGCTGACGGAGTTTTATATGATAGGACAGCTGATGATCTTATTATAACAGGTGCAGTCAGCGATATAGGATATACTGCGCTTATAACAGCATCCAGCACATACAGCTGTTCAATATACATTTATGACAGCAATGGTAAAAAAATATACACCAGAAACTGTGTTGAACGTGTTAATGATATCAGCTTTGACAATGACAGTAAGGGATGCGTTTTTGTACAGCTCAGCTCTGAAAAAGGGGAGATATCTTCTGTTATGCGCAGGGTAAGATTTGATACGCAGGATGCTGTATGGGAAACTCCCTCAATGTCGTCATTGTGTATGGAGACATCATTTACCAATGACGGCAGAATTTGTGTTATTGGCAATAATATGTGTGCATACTACAATAAAAAAGGGCAGCTTGAATCTATGTATACATATGCGGGTGTGCTTTTAAGTTATCATGTACAGAAAGGACAAGCTGCTGTGCTGATACGCAGCGATGAAACCCGTGAAACGAGTCTTGTTTTATTTGATGGTTCTGCGGAAGAACCGGTGAGTATTTCTGTTAATCAATCCGCTTCATATGTACGTGTTGCTGATGGTGTAGCTTATCTTATGAGCAGTGATAATATTGTATCATATGCCTTTAATGGAAATGCAGTTGCAACAGTTGCTCTTGACAATGCATATGAACGGTTTATCAAGCTGAAAGAATATCTTTTCCTTATGAGCTATGACCGGATTGACAGAGTGAATTTTGATGAGTAAGGAGTATTATGGGTGAATCACAATGGTGGCTGTATGATCTTGTGGTTATTGCCATAGCTGTTCTTTGTATATGGAATGGTGCTGGCAGGGGCATATTAAGGTCGGGAGGCAGTCTTTTAATTGGGATAGTCTCTTGTTTAGTGAGTGCATTCCTATCTGAAACAATATCGGAAATGATTTATGATAATTTTGTTCAGGACATGATGCAAAGTACTATAACAAAGAGACTTAGTAATGCTGATTTGTCAGGTAATATAAGGCGTGAGCTTGAGAGCAGAGGTATATATCTCCCATATGATGATGCTCAGATAGCAGATATGATAGATGATATTCAAGATGAAAATTATGTGCAGCAGGCAGCTTTAATATTTGGCATCGATAAAGATCAACTTGAAGAAATGATATCTGAGTCTTTAGATCAAGCTATAGAAATTAATGATAATATTTTGCCTGAATTTGTAGCAGATTCTGTAGACCGAAGCAGCAAAAAGATAAGTCTTGAGTCAGTTGCAGATACAGCAGCTGCGATTTTGAGAAATGATTATTCAGGCGCATCGTTGGAAATAGAAAAAAACTATATAAAGCCTGTTGTAATGGGTATATTAAAAACCTTGATATTTATATTGATAACGGTACTGCTGTCATCATTGCTTAGATTATCTTTGCTTGTTTTACCAAGCAGAAAAGAAAGTTCCATGGGAAAATTTATAGGAGCTGCATTTGGTGCAGCTAAGGGTATTATTTACTTGTATCTTATAGTTTTACTTGTAAGCGGAATTTCATCAATGCAAAACGGCGAATATCCGTTTTATAGCAGTAAAACTATCAATCAAACCTATTTGTTCCGCATATTCTATGATATGTGGCGGTAAATAAAATGCTGTATAGCACAAGGCACTGCCGTAAAGCTCAGCATACAGAAAGGTGAAATGAATTATGATTTTATGCAGTAAATGTAAAAAAAGACCTGCTGTTGTTTTCATAACATCTATGCAGGGAACCCAAAGAAAGAATGAAGGATTGTGCATGCTTTGTGCAAAGCAGATGAACATTCCGCAGGTAACTGATTATATGAAACAAATGGGGATTTCAGATGAGGAGCTTGAACAGATATCAGAGCAGATGATGGATATTATGGATGGTGACAGCTTTGAAATGGGTGGCAGTGGACTTATGCCTAATTTCCTTCAGGATATGATGCGTTCTGTTGATAGTGCAAATAATCAGGAAGATGATACAGATGATGTCTCAGAGCTTGCAGCAGATACAGATGGAGGAGAAGCTTTTGAAAATAATCCGTTTGAATCATTCTTTGGGAAGAGAAAGGGTGATAGAGTGAACAAAGGCGGAAAGCAGAAGCATAAGAAAGAGCTTAAATTTCTTAAAAATTACTGTACCAATCTTAGCGAACGTGCAGCAGAGGGAAAGCTTGATGCAATTATTGGAAGAGACAGAGAGATTTCCCGTGTAGTACAGATATTGTCACGCCGTACTAAGAATAATCCATGCCTGATAGGTGAGCCTGGTGTTGGTAAAACAGCTATTGCAGAGGGAATTGCACAGCGTATAAATTCAGGGGACATTCCTTTTAATCTTAAAGATAAGAAGATCTATCTGCTCGATCTTACATCTCTTGTTGCAGGTACACAATTTAGAGGTCAGTTTGAGAGCCGTATGAAAGGGCTTGTATCAGAGGTTAAGCAGGAGGGTAATGTCATACTCTTTATAGATGAGCTTCATAATCTTGTGGGTACAGGTAATTCGGAAGGAGCGATGAATGCAGCCAATATATTGAAGCCTGCTCTTTCCAGAGGTGAGATTCAGGTTATTGGAGCAACAACCTTTGAAGAGTATAGAAAGTATATTGAAAAGGATTCGGCACTTGAGAGACGATTTCAGCCTGTAACAGTAAATGAACCCACAGTTGAAGAAACAGTAGAGGTGTTGGAGGGGATAAAAAAGTATTACGAGGCATTCCATCGTGTTCATGTATCAAAATATATTGTGCGCCTTTGTGCAAAGCTTTCAGAGAGATATATTACAGATCGTTTTCTTCCAGATAAGGCTATTGATCTTCTTGACGAAAGCTGCGCCTGCGCTTGTTTGCGTTCTCCTGAAATAGCTGAATATGATGCTGCAATAGCTAAGCAGCTTAGTCTTTTAGATGAAGAAAAATCCATTGAGGATGAGATGGAGATTGATTTTGAAAAGCTTGCCAAAGTAAAAGGAGAGCTTATTAAGATTAAAGATCGTATAGAAATTCTTGCTAAAAAGCTTGAAGATGTTAAAGTAACTGAGGATGATTTGGCAAAGGTTATTGAGCTTTGGACTGGAATTCCTGCTAATAAGATTGAAGAGTCTGAATTTTCTAAGATATCTTATCTTGAGGAGAAGCTGAGTGATCGTGTTGTTGGACAAAGTGAAGCAGTTCATCTTTTGAGCAATGCAATTAAACGCACAAGAGTGCAGCTGTCCATGCGCCGACGACCTGCATCGTTCATATTCGTAGGACCGACGGGTGTTGGTAAGACTGAACTTGTTAAGGCACTCTCTGAAACTATGTTTGATTCTACAGAGCCTCTGATTCGCCTTGATATGACTGAATTTATGGAGAAGCATTCTGTAGCAAGGATGATAGGTTCTCCTCCCGGTTATATAGGTTATGATGAAGCAGGTCAGCTTACTGAAAAAGTTCGCAGAAAACCATATTCGGTGATACTGTTTGATGAAATTGAGAAAGCACATCCAGATGTTATGAATATCCTTATGCAGATACTTGACGAGGGTAAAATTGATGATGCTCAGGGTAGAACAGTAAACTTTGAGAACACTATCATTTGCATGACATCTAATGCTGGTTCTACAGATAAGAGTATTGGTGTTGGATTTAATCGTACAGATAATGAGATAACTAAGGAACGTGCGATGAAAGCTTTGCGTGAATTTCTTCGTCCTGAGTTTATTAGTCGAATTGATGAGATTATTGTATTTAAAAATCTTGATATTAAAGATTTTGAAAGAATAGCAGCGTTGATGCTTGATGAGATGAAAGAACCTTTAGCTGAAAAGAATATTACGCTCAGTTATAACAGCGCAGCTCTTGAGGTCATTGCAAAGAAGTCATACGGCAAGTCATATGGAGCAAGAGACATAAGACGAGTTATTCGTCAGAATATTGAGGATAAGATTGCCAATCTTATCATTGACAATAACGGAGAAATCTCTCATATTGATATTTATGTGGAAGAAAACGGAGCTCTTGATGTAAAGGCAAGTTTAAATAATTAAGCGAAAGCTGGCGGATTGTGCGTTTGCAATCCGCCAATTCTTTCAAAAAAATACCAAAAAATGCTTGACAAACATAAATATATGTGGTATAATAAATATCGTTGTAAGGGTAATATAAAAGATAATAAACTGCGGGTGTAGTTCAATGGTAGAATTCCAGCCTTCCAAGCTGGTTACGTGGGTTCGATTCCCATCACCCGCTCCAATTTGCGCCTTTAACTCAGCTGGATAGAGTAACTGCCTTCTAAGCAGTAAGCCAATGGTTCGAATCCATTAAGGCGCGCCAATAAATACGTCCTTTGAGACGTTATATGGTGGGTGTAGCTTAGTTGGTTAAAGCGTCGGATTGTGGTCCCGAAGATCGTGGGTTCGAATCCCATCTCCCACCCCATCATGGTCATACAAAATAGATGACACGAAGAAAAAGCTCGATATTTCGGGCTTTTTTTCGTTTTTAGGGGAGAAAAAAGTACTTGAAAAACCATAGATGACATTAGCGTTTTTTCCAAGGCTGATATGATTCGAACGCTGTAGTTATGATTTTAAGGCGAAAATAATCAAGGTAAAAAGCAGATTTGGAGAAAAAACCTCTGAATCTGCTTTTTTCATATATGTAGAAATTTAGAGGCGAGTTTTGTTGGTAATGACGAAACTTGCCTTTTTTGTTTTCCAGCGAAAGGAGTGATGCTTGGAAAGAGAAAAATGGAGTTGCATATGATTCAATATTTTAATGCAGAAAGGAGTCGTACAGATGCCAAATCATGTGACAAATAAAATTCATCTGAGTGGTGACCAAAAGCGAATTGATGAACTTATGGAAGCAGTTCGCTATGAAAATCAGCCGCTGGGTACAATAGATTTCAATAAGATAGTCCCCATGCCAGAAAATATTTTTCGTGGCAGTCTTGGACAAAGAGAACTTCAGTTGTATGGCAAAAACAATTGGTATGACTAGTCAATTGCAAATTGGGGTTCAAAGTGGAATAGCTTTTCGCCGCAGCCATTGGAGAAAAATACGCTGACATTTTCTACAGCATGGTCAAATGTGATGCCGATTTTGGAAGCACTTGCCCAGCAGTATCCTGATTTGGATATTGAATATCGTTGGGCAGATGAGGATATTGGCTGTAATGTGGGTATGTCAAGCTTTTCTGGCGACGAGATGACATCCCTGTACTTCCCAGAAGCACAAAGCAAGGAAGCCTTTGAGATGGCAGCAGAAATTCGAGGAATCCAGTTAGCGGATTACTGTTTGTCATATAATGAGGAAACCGGCACTTACGAATATGATGAAAATTTAGAAGAAAGCATGGATATGGGAGGAATATAAAATGTTATGGTTCATATTAGGCATGTCAATGGGAGGGACGGTGGGATTACTAACTGTGAGTTGACGTGCAGAATACAAAAAAGGTGTAAAGGACTTTAATGGGCTTTAATGCGCATGAATGCTGCGTAAAGTACCGAAAATGCGTGATATTTACGGTGTAATGAAACTGAATTAGAAAAATGAATAAAATGTAACGTGTCAAAAGAAATGCCCGGAAAATGAGCTTGTCTGCTCAAATCCGGGCGTTTTATTTTTTGTGTTTAAATTTAGGTAGATGCCGTTTAAATCGTATTTAAATTATGCGGCAGATTGTTTAAAAGTCCGAAAATACGTTGTTTTTTAACATTGATATTTAAACAGATTTTTAAAGGCAGTAGCAAAGAAAAATTGAAACATGGGATGCCAAGTTACCAACAAAAATAAGTTGGGATACCAACCAGTTGGTATCCCAATTTTTATCCAACATTTAGGTCTGCTTCAGATAGACTATCTTTTTTATAAACTTCTCTTGCCATGAACATTTGC
>CAMWPG010000098.1 GCA_947176075.1 uncultured Ruminococcus sp.
TATCTATATGATCGGCTTTAATGACGAAAAATGACTTGAAAAATGCAAGTGTATTTGAAACTACAGTACACATTTTTCCATATGCAAGGGCGCATTCGTAAGCATCAAAATTGCCGACCTTTATATCAAGATAAAACCTTGTAATGCGTATTCCTTTAAAAAGCTTGCGCATTCCTTTTTTAATAGGCGTAAGGAGCGATTGTACAAGCTCAATAATGTCTTTTACTGAGCGTTTTTCTTTAGTATCTGATTCGCTCTTTTTACCTTTTTTCGCTTTTCTTGCATCCTTTTTTTCTTTCTTTTTTTTCTTTTTAAGAGCTTTCTTTTGCTTTTCATCTTCTATTTCTTCAGGCGTTTTTTCCTTCTTTTCCTTTGTGGTATCAAATATTGTAAATCCACAGTAAGATATCCTGACTTTTACCTTGTTTTCTTCATAGCGGAAGTCGATGACTGCCGGCATAAACAGTATAAAAAAAATAATTGCCAGAATACATAGTAATATGATCCATCCTGTCACAGGCAGCATCGCTCCTTTCATTAATATTATTGGTAATTTTTTTCAGTTCATTCCTTATCGGGAATATTTTCAGCTCCTGTATGACGAGGATGCAGTATAGGCAGCGGCGGCAGATCTCCAAGTGATGTAAGATCAAAGCAGCGAAGAAAGTTATCTGTTGTTCTATATGCAATAGGCTTACCCGGTATATCAAGTCTGCCAGCTTCCTCCAGAAGCTCACGCTCTACGAGTGTATTAACTACAGAGCTGCTGTCTATTCCTCTTACGTGTTCAATAAAGCTCTTTGTAACAGGTTGATTATATGCTACTATGGTGAGTACCTCCATGGCGGCATTAGAAAGCGGAGCAGTTTTCTTATTCTCCATAGCTATACGGATATATGGCGCAAATTCCTTTTCCGTACATAGCTGCCAGCTTTTTCCAAGACGCTTTGCTCTGATGCCACTGCCTGAGCTTTCATAGCGATTATTAAGCGCTTCAATGATTTCAGGCAATTCTTTTATATCTGTTCCCAAAACCTCGGCAAGACGCTCTGAAGGCATTGGTTCTCCGTATGCAAAAAGCACTGCCTCGGCAATAGCAGACATATTTACTATGTGTTTATGTTCCACGTTTCCTCCTCTTCATATGTTTCAGATGCTTCAGCTCTATATTTTCCGTCTCTGCGAAATAAATAGGTATTGTCATCGCTTATATATATTTTACCATGCTTAGTAAGTTCAAGCACAGCAAGAAACAGAGCAACTCTTGCACTTCTCTCACGTATTTCAGAATACATGGCGTCAAGATAAACGTGTTCATTTCTGTGAAGACTTCTGAGAATGTAAATAACCTTAGACATAACCGAAACAAAGCCTCTGTTTACAACAGCTTGAAGCTTGTCTGTAGGACGTTTTTCCTCTTTTATCATTTTTTTTCCCATAGCGATAAATACCTTGCAAAGATCATTAGGTTCATGCTTTAGCTCGTATCGTGCAGGAATATTTATTTTCATAGGCTTTCTTACAAATATTTTATCACCTAAATAGCGTTTTCTCAAAATATCAGATGCTTGCTTGCAAAGTGCATATTCAATAAGTGCGCCTTGAAGAGCCTCTTTTTCTTTTTCTGCCTCATTTGGCTTTGGCAGCAGAGACACTGTTTTTATAAGTATCAGCCTTGCAGCCATTTCGAGAAATTCGCCGGCAAGTTCCAGGTCATGTTCTCTTGCCTGTTCGAGATAGATCAGATACTGCTTTAAAAGGCTTGATATTTCTATATCATATATATCAAGCTGATGCTTTGTTATAAGGCTGAGCAGCAATTCCATAGGTCCTTCAAAAACCTCAAGCTTGAATGAGATCTTTTCCATAAGATTTTACCCTAAAATTGCATTCATGACAAGCGGTATCCAGTCTGTCATTAAATAGAATAGCTTATATACATGAAGAATTAAAAATGAAAGCGGATAAGAAAGTGCTTGTGAAGCTATAAGAATAAAAAATACAATGGAAATGGTCATCTGATTGCGCTGGATCCATATCACAGTGCGTGTAGGAATAAACTGTATGAGAACCTTTGAGCCGTCAAGAGGCGGCACTGGGATAAGGTTGAATACGGCGAGACCTAAATTTACAGAAACAAAACCGCTTAGGAACATTGAAAAGCCTGTAAGTGTGTTTAAAAGTCCTGTACTTGCAGAAGATATCGGGATACAGTATATTACACGGAGAATTATAAGAGCTGCAAATGCTGCGATGAAATTAGAAAGAGGACCTGCAAGGGAAGTCCATATTACGCCATTTCTTGGATTTCTCATAGCATTTGGATTTATAGGCACAGGTTTTGCCCAGCCGAAGCCAGTCAGCAGAATAAGAACTGCGCCTATAGGGTCTATATGTATAAATGGATTAAGAGAAAGCCTTCCAGAGCTTTCAGCTGTATGATCACCGCATTTTTTAGCTACAAAAGCATGAGCAAGCTCATGAAGCGGCAGTATCAGAAGAATAACAATTATTCTTGCTGCAATTGTGAACATATCAAGATTAAGGAAATTCATTTTTTTACCTCGCATATAATTATTATTCTTTATATTATACAACATATCCGAATAAATTTCAAGAGAAATTTGTCATGAAAACTGTAATAAAAAAATTTTTTTGAAAAAAATAAAAAAACACTTGCATTCTGAATTTAAATCTGTTATAATAGAATCTGTTAGTTTGTTTAAGGAGGTGCAGCCTATTATGGCAAAATGTGAATTTTGCGGCAAGGGTGTTACATTTGGTATTAAGGTGTCTCACTCACACAGACGCTCCAACAGAACATGGAAGCCGAACGTAAAGCGTGTAAAGGCTATTGTGAAGGGTACGCCCTGTCATGTATACGTTTGCTCCAGATGCCTGCGCTCCGGCAAGGTTGAGCGTGCCTGATCGGTAAATAAGCCGATGTTTCAGATATGGAGAAGATGTTCAGGAGAGCTTTCCGATAAGGATATGCTGCTCCTGATTTTTCTATATTTATAGAACTCGTCTTTACAAGCTAAGCGTACGTCTTTTCGGCAGATTTTTGCACGAACTGTGTTAAAAATCCTTGCAATGCGCAAAGTACAGCTGCGGATTTTTGCCTTGTCATCGGCAAAATCTGCTCGAAAATCCGCACATTTCGCTTATGAAGATAAGTTCTAAAAAGCGAATAATGCACTTGATGCATATGCAGGTCGCTTTGTAAAAATAACAGACTGAAAAAAATAATATATTTTTAAATAACACTTGCAATTTCGTTCAGTATATGATATACTGTATATATCATGCACGTAATGTGAGAAAATTTTTGGTTTAGGAGAATAAAAATGGCACAGATGAAAAAACCTACTGTAAAAAATCCCGAGCTTGTATCTGCAATGGCAGAATTCAAGGCAAATGCTACACCGGAAAATGAAAAGGCTATGACAGAGGCTATCAAAAATGCTCAGTTTATTGCACCGGTAGTAATGGATGATCTTCCTGAAAATCTAGAAGCGGGTGAAAAGTATACCGCACAGGCTAAATTCATGCTTGTTCAGCAGAGAGACGGAACCAAGCTTTTCCCCGTATTTACAGAATGGCTTGAGCTTCTTAAATGGAAGAATGATCCGGAATGTAAAACCGTTACTATGAATTTTGAACAGTTTTGCAATATTGTAGGCTCTTCTCCGGAGACAAATGGTCTTGTTATAAATCCTGGTGAAGATGGTCTTTTGGTTACTAAGCAGAAGATGAGCGAACTGGCTGGCAAAGATATCACTCCAAAGACTCCGGCTCCTGTTCCGCCTGCACCTACTCCGGTTATCGACACATCAAGAATGCTCTTTGGCAGTGACAAGCAGACAAATCCTGATCTTCTTGCAGCGATCGACACTTTCCGTATGGCGAGGACTCCTGAAAATGAACAGGCTATGATAACAGAAATACGTAAAGCGAGATTTGTTGCTCCTGTTCAGATGGAAGATCTGCCTAAGGATCTTAAGCTTGAAAAGGGTCAGACACATCAGGCACAGGTTAAATTCGTTATGATACAGCGTGACGGCAAGAAATATTTTCCGCTTTTCACAGATCAGGGCGAGCTTGCAAGATGGCAGAATATCCCTGAACATAAAACTATTCTTATTCCATATGAACAGTACAGCGATATGATAGCTCAGGAAGGCGGAGAAGCTGAGGGACTTGTTATAAATCCTTTTGGTGCGGCACTTCCCATGCCTAAGCAGCAGATCATTGCAATGAGAAATGGTGCTCAGCTTTATGATTTGAAAAACATTCCTATGGATCTTATAAATAAGCTGTCTGAACATTTTAAGACTGAACCAAGGATTCATGCTGCATGGATCATGGGTATGCGTTTGAGCAGCAAAGAGAGCTATATGATCCTTGTTGATCATGATAATATTACTACACAGGAAGAGCAGAAAGAGCTGTATGATCCGATTGCAAATATCGTAGGTCCGTATACCAACGGTAATCCATGCGGCATCGTACCATCAAATGTTCCTCAGTCACAGCCGGTTATCAAGGGCAAGATTCCTTTCTATAGGGAAAATAAGGACTGATCAGAATAAAATATTTTCTGTCAGAAGTTGATGAACAAATTCGAAAATAAATTGAGCAGCAAGCAGTTGATGGAAATCGGCTGCTTGCTTTGCGTTATTTGCTCTTGTGGAAAGCTTTAGGAGCGATAATGATGTTTTTACAGCAAACTTTAAATTGTTTTTGAAAGAGTGTATTGATTTTTATAGATATTTATGGTATGATTAAAAAAATAGTGGGGGAGGATGTCGAATGATTCGAATTGCAATTTGTGATGATGAACCAAATATTGCGAAAAACATTGCTGAAAAGACGAAAATTCATGCTGATAATTTAGGTATTCCTATTTTAATTACTGTTTACAATAGCGGACGTGAATTTCTGAGTAAGTATCATATAGGCGATTATGATGTGATTTTTCTTGATATTGATATGCCTGAACTTAGCGGAGATGCTTTATCAGCCGAGCTTGTAAAAATCGATCCTGCCTTGCTGCTTGTTTATGTAACAAATTATTGCAATGATGAAGTTTACACCATGCTTAAATATATGCCGATCGGTTTTTTGCGCAAGCCTTTTTTTGAAAATGAAATTGATTCTATGCTTGGGGTGTTAAAAGAAAAAATAGTAAATGTACATAGGATCTATTCTATTCAGTCAGGGCGGCAAGTTGTTAAAATACCATTGAAGGATATAATGTATATTGAAAGCGATCGAAATTATGCATATTTTTATATGAATTCATCATTGAGCGATGATACAAAAAATAACGGCAATAGGAATGAAATTGTAAAGACTCGAAAAAAGATGGATATTATAGAGTCTGAACTCGAACAATATGGATTTATTCGTATTCATGCAAGCTTTTTAGTAAATTACAGATGGATATATTCGATACATAAAAACAAAATAGTGCTTGATGATGGAGAAACTCTCCCTATAAGCAGAAGCCGTGAGACATATGTAGAGCAAAAATTCATGTACTTTTCAAGGGGATGATAGGGTGGAGAAATTCTGGACAGTTATAGAGATACTTGCTGTTGTAATTGAAAATTTGATCCTCTATGATTTTTATTCAAGATTTCATTTTGCACAGCACAAAGCAATATGGCAAAAAATAGTGTATTTTACATTTATTTGCATAACAAGTGCAATTTCTATTGCTATAGATTCTTTTACCTCCTTTAGCGGAACGCTTACATTGATATGTATGGGCACAGTTATTCTATATGGAATTTTTTTCTTAAAAGGAACTATTTTTTCTAAATTTTTCCTGCCTGTTGTAGCGTTCGGACTTGTTTTTATTATAAATATATCTATAAGCACTATATGTGCTGTATTATTGGATTATAGGCAGGGGATATTGTTTACAGAACATACAAATGTACGTTTTTTCTGCATTGTGTCAACAAAATTTCTGTTTTTTCTTATAACAAGAATTGTTTTAGGGTTATTTCATAAAGGCGTAATATTGAGAAAACATGAGTGGATTCTGATGTCTGGAATTTCATTTATATCATTGTTTATTGGAACAGCAGTAGTGGAAATAGGACTTGAATCCAACGCTTCGCTGAATTTTTCATATATTCTTTGTTTTATAGGAATAATTTGTATTGATGTATTTGTCTTTATAATGCTTTCCCAGATCACACGGCAAAATCAAAAAGTAACAGAATTATCTTTGCTTGAATTACAGGTATCGCAGCAGAAACAAGCGTTAGAGCATATGGATATTATGCAAAATAAAATTCGTCAATGCAATCATGATCATTTGAACCATATGCTTTGTATAAAGGAAATGATGAAAGAAGGGAATTACAAAGAAGTTAATAATTATTTGGATACATTGGTTAAGAAAAATCCTGAGGTTATTACGTCGCATGTTCAGATACCAGATTGCTTTTTAAGAGCTGTACTAACGGTAAAAATGGAACAGTGCAGGCAAAAGAATATACCGATCTCATTAAAAACAGATGATAATACCCCTTTGTGTGAATCATCAGATTTGTGTATTTTACTTTCCAATCTTATGGATAATGCTATAGAAGCAAGTACACAGACAGCAAATCCGAAAATTGAGGTTGTTTTATCCAAGAAAAAGGACTATTATACAATTATTGTGAAAAATCGTATAGAACAGTCTGTACTTAAAAATAATGTTATGCTGAAAACAACTAAGAAGGATAAGCAGTGGCATGGAATCGGAATCCAGAGTGTTCGTGAAATCGTTCATCGCTATAATGGTATGATGGAATATTATGAGCAGGATAAGTGGTTTATTGCAAATGTCTGGCTTCGTGAATCATAAAAAAACGCACTCGTAAGGACGTCGAGTGCGTTTTTTATGCAAATTATCCCAGAAACCATACAAATTATCCCAAAAGCTTGAAATGTGTCGAAGTTTGTGTTAAAGTAATATAGGGGTGAGAAATGTGATAGCCAAGCTTGCTTCAAAAATGACAATGGCGCTTAAACATAATAAAATTATTTTAGAAAATGAATTTGAAATTTATCAGTATGGACTGGAGATGATCATTTCTACAATTATTAATTGTGCTATTGTTGTTTTATGCGGTGTTCTTTTGAATGAAATTCTTGCAGCTGCGTTGTTTTTCATTCTTTTTGCACTTATTCGAAGCAGTAGCGGCGGATATCATGCAAGCACTTATCTAAAGTGTAATAGCATATTTGCTGTTAATTTGATAGCCGCTATGTTTTGGGTAAAATTTGCACACCCTTTTTATTCGGATATATGTCATATTATATTCATTTTAATTTATATTCTAATGATTATAAAATATGCTCCCATAGAAAATCCGAATAAGCCGCTGTCCGATCATAAAAAAAAGCAAAGTAAAAGATTATGCTTTATTTACGGAATCGTTCTTACAGCAATTTCTTTTGTTTTGTGGCATGGGTTGGATTTAAAAAAATATGCCATGATTATTGTAGCTGCAATGTTATCAGCAGCATTTTCAATGGCTATTACAATTTTAAAAAATGGAGATGATATTTATGAAAAAGACTATTCTTAAAGCAGTTGCTAAGGCTGGTAAGCAGATGGCTG
>CAMWPG010000099.1 GCA_947176075.1 uncultured Ruminococcus sp.
ATGTATGCCACGCTTCTTTCTGTCTTTACACGAGGAACACCCATTGCCTCGAATTCAAGATATGCCATTGTACCGGTTGCGTCCTGCGTAAGAGTTTGATCGATGCGAATTCCAATTTCTTCGCCCTTGATCATTTCACCTTCAACAAGATGTGCGCTCAGGATTTTTTCTGTCAGGGTAAGACCCATGTCCATCATTCCTTTCGTATTTAACATTAGACCTCCTCAGAAACTTCCGAAGCACCATCTTCCTTGCCTTTTTTGCGCTGTGCTTCGTGTCTCTTCCTTGCATTACACAAAGTAGTGCGGCGGTCGAGTCACTTCGCTCAGCACAAAATATTCTTCGGAATCCGGCACTTATCCAGTTTCCGAGGAGGTCTATTTGAAATATCTGCGGAATATCACCGCATATATATATTATTGTACCAAGTAAGAGCGAGTTTGTCAAGAAATTCACAAAGATTCATTGTGCTGAAATAAAATTATTATTAAAGGAGAAAAATTTATGACTGAAAAAACTCCTGTAAATCTGAAACTTCTTATGTCGCTCAGCAGTGAAATATCATCTGAGGAAAGAATGAATATGAGATATGAATGCAGGAAAATCAAGGTGAAAAAAGATCAGGAATCGTTAGAAACAAGAAAAAAACGTTCCGCCATTGCTCTTATTTTGGCGAAAACACAGAGAATTGAGCATAATCATTGATTTTTAAAAAAGAGTATGTTATAATGAAAAGAAAAATCTCCATAGAAATTAAAGCAGGAGGTCTTTATGAATAAACAGGAAATTGATTTGCAGACAACATTATGGTATAAGCATCCGGCAAAAGATTTTAACAGTGCCTTGCCTGTTGGCAACGGCAGAATAGGCGGTATGGTATACGGCAGCGCAGATGCGGAGCGTATCAGCCTGAATGAGGATTCTGTCTGGTCAGGCGGAAAACGAGAGCGTAATAATCCCGATGCATTTGAAGGCTTTCAGGAAATACGCAGGCTGCTGATGGAAGAAAGGATTCCAGAGGCTGAAAAAATAGCCTTTGAAAAAATGCAGGGAGTTACTCCGAGCAGCAGACATTATATGCCGCTTGGAAATCTTTATATAGATATGCAGCTTGGCGGCAAGGCACGTGAATACACCAGAATGCTTGATCTTAAAACAGCCGTTGCATCGGTCAGCTTCACTGTAAACGAGATCACATATGATCGTGAGGTATTTGTATCAGCACCGGATAATGTAATGGTGGTTCATATATCAGCAAGTGAGCCTGGAATGATAAATATAAAAGCGGGCATAGACGGAAGAGACGATTACTATGATGACTGCCGTCCTTGCAAGGAAAATGCCATCCTCTTTAATGGCGGAACAGGCAGCCGTGACGGTATATTTTTTGCAGCAGTCCTTGGTGCGACCTCTGTAGGCGGCAGCGTTTGTACAAGAGGCGGAAAGGTCGTCGCTGAAAACGCCGACGAAGTAACGCTTGTACTGTCTGTAGGAACAAGCTTTTATCACGGTGAAAACTATGAGGATTCAGCGATCCTTGATGCTGAATTTGCTATGGAATCTACGTATGATGAGCTTATATATAGACATATCAGTGATTATAGCGAGCTGTTCAATAGAGTAAGTATAGATCTTGAGGATAACAGCGATGGAGGCAGAGAGCTCCCTACTGACGAGAGATTGTGCCGCTTAAACGGAGATGAGGGAGATTATAAAGAGTGCAAGCTTGAGATCGTGGATTCACAGCTTATGTCTCTTTATTTTAATTACGGACGATATCTTATGATTTCAGCAAGCCGTCCGGGCAGTCAGGCTATGAATCTTCAGGGCATATGGAATGAAGATATGATTCCTGTATGGGGCAGCCGCTACACTATAAATGTAAATACCCAGATGAACTATTGGCCTGCTGAGGTGTGCAATCTTTCAGAATGCCACTTGCCGCTGTTTGATCTCATTGAGAGAATGCGTGAGCCGGGACGTGACACTGCTAAAAAAATGTACGGCTGCAATGGCTTTGTATGTCATCATAACACAGATATATGGGGCGATGCTGCGCCGCAGGATCTCTGGATGCCGGCTACTATCTGGCCTATGGGTGCAGCGTGGCTTTGTTTGCACATATATGAGCATTATCTCTTTACCGGAGATATTGAGTTTTTAGCTGAAAAATATGATACTATGAGAGAAGCAGCAGTTTTCTTTACAGAATATCTTATGGAAAATAATCAGGGACAGCTTGTGACAGGTCCGTCCGTTTCTCCTGAAAATACATATCGCACTGAAGGCGGCATAACAGGCAGTCTTTGTATAGGACCTACAATGGATACTGAAATAATCATGACACTTTTTATGAATGTCATAGAAAGCAGCAGGATTTTGGGCAGGGACGAAAAATTTGCAGAGAAGCTTAAGGATATACTTGAGAAGCTGCCTCCGCTAAAGGTCGGAAAATACGGGCAGATACAGGAATGGGCAGTTGATTATGACGAGGTGGAGGTCGGTCATCGCCATGTTTCACATCTTTTTGCACTTCATCCGTCCAATCTTATTTCTCCATCGAAAACACCTGCACTTGCAAAAGCGGCAAGAGCTACTCTTGTAAGAAGACTTATCCATGGAGGCGGTCACACGGGTTGGAGCAGAGCGTGGATAATGAATATGTGGGCAAGATTGGGAGACGGCGGCATGGCATATGAAAATATGCGTCAGCTCCTTGCAAGTTCAACTAATCCTAATATGCTGAATTCTCATCCTCCATTCCAGATAGACGGCAATTTCGGCGGTACTGCAGCAGTAGCATCGTGTCTTATGCAAAGTCACTGCGGAGAGATCCACATTCTTCCGGCACTTCCTCCGCTTTGGGAAAACGGAAGTGTAAATGGACTTTGTGCAAGAGGCGGATTTGAAGTAAGTATTGAATGGAAGAACGGCAGGCTGCGCACTGCAAGTATAATATCCAGAAACGGCGGAATATGTTCTGTACGCTGCAAGGAGACTGTAAGTATAAGCTGTCCGGGAGGAACAGTTGACGCAAAGACTGACGGAAGTGTTATTTCATTTATGTCAGAAGCCGGACAGACCTATTTGCTGAAAGCATGATCGGGAGCAGGATATTATTATGATACCGAAAAAATATGCTATGTTTCTTACAGCAGCAGCAATTCTTTTTTTCGCTGCCGGCTGCAATGAGATAGATCAGACCGCACCGGAGCTTGATATACTCTCGGTTGAATACAGTACGACAGAAGCAGTGACTGAATCTGTTGTAACTACAGTGGCTACAACAACTGCATCAACAACGGTTTCAACAGAACTTACAGGACCTGAATATACGCAGATACCGCTTGATATTCCGGAAATAGATACAGAAGAGTTTGAACTTGTGATTCAGGCTGAGAGTCAGGAGCTTCCTGATGCATTTGAAACAATGAACGAAAAGGCTGACTATACGGGCAGTGGATATATAAGCGGACTGAGCGGCGAGCTTGAAAATACATTTGCATTTAATGCGGAGCTGCCCTCAACTCAGCATTATGATATTTCTATTGTAGTATGTGCAGAGGAGGGTGCAGAATGTATCGTCTCTGTAAATGATGAAGAAATAGAGGATATTGTCATAGAAAGCAGTGACGGATTTATAAGCGCTACTATTCCGGGGATATATATTGAAGCCGGTGATAATAGAATTTCCATTCAGCAAAAGTCGGGAGATATGCTGCTGGACTGCCTTGAGATACGTAATAATACGTCTTTTATGCCTGATACGTCTGCATCTTTTTCTATGATAAATGAAAATGCCTCTCCAGAGGCGAAAAAGCTTTTTGAGTTTATTTGCGATAATTACGGAAAGGCAATAATTTCCGGACAGCATGTTTCCGGCAGCGATAACAGTGAGATAGCACGTATAGTAAAGACTTCCGGCAAATATCCTGCTGTGCGTTTTGCAGATATGTATTCATATAGCTGTAACAGCAGCAGCAGTGCAGAGCGTGATGAAACTGTAGGAGCAGCTCTGGAGTGGAGCAGCAGCGGAGGTATAACAGGATTTATGTGGCATTGGTTTGCGCCTATGGGAGAAATGGACATTCTTGAAAAAAGCGATGATTTCAGTCTTTCAGATGCGGTGACATTTGAGAATATAGCCTGCCTTACACCAAAAGCACTGGATGAGCTGCAAAAGAAAGGCGATATTTCAAGAGAGTGCGTAAAACTTATTGCAGATATAGACAGTGTGTCAGAGGGGCTAAAAAAGCTGCGTGATGCGAATATTCCTGTGCTGTGGAGACCTCTTCATCAGGCAGGTACAGGTGATTACTGGTGGGACAGCGAAGGCTGTGACGTTTACCTGTGGCTGTGGGATCTTCTTTACAGACGTATGACGGAATATCATGGTCTTGACAATCTTTTGTGGGTATGGAGTGGAGTAGACGTGCAGTATCTGCCTGACAGCAGCCAATATGACATAGCAACGGCGGATATTTATTTGACGGAAGAAGAGACATTTGGCAGTGGCTATACGTCTTATTATGCACTTCGTAAGATGACAGACGGCAAGCTTATAGCGCTCAGCGAATGCAGCTCGCTTCCGGATATAGCAATCGCATTTCGTGACGGCAGTGTATGGTCATATTTCGGATTATGGTATGAGCCTTATCTTGAGAAAGAAGATAATGAGTTTGTAGATTCAGAAACTCTTATAAGTGTGTATAATTCAGAGGGTGTGCTTACACGAGAGGATTATGTGGAGTATTGCAGGCAGCATGTGACATCATGAGCAATTTTCATGCAAATCAATTTTCAAAAAAGCTTGACAATAAATCAAAACTCGTGTAAAATTATAGTAGTATGAGCAGACTGTGTGGCAGCGTGGAGGTATCCATGAGGAAAGTCCGGGCATCATAGGGCAGGGTAGCTGTTAACGGCAGCCGAGGGCGACCTTAGAGCAAGTGCAACAGAGATATACCGCTTTCGAATGAAAGTAAGGGTGGAAAGGTGCGGTAAGAGCGTACCAGAGTGCAGGAGACTGTACTGCTATGTAAACCTTACCTGATGCAACGTCTATTGGTACGTATGGCCGAAACATTAGCCCGATGGGTCATGCGTAATGGCGGCTAAAGGCTTGCGGCGACGCAAGCCGCAGATAAATTGTCACACACGACAGAACCCGGCTTATAGGTCTGGTCATACAATAAAAGGACTGCTGAAGCTTTAAAAAGCCCAGCAGTCCTTTTGTATTATAATAGACCTCCTCGAAAACTTCCGAAGCACCATCTTCCTTGCATTGCACAAAGTAGTGCGGCGGTCGAGTCACGTTGCTCAGCACAAAATATTCTTCGGAATCCGGCACTTCTCCAGTTTTCGAGGAGGTATAGTAAATATCAAATATTATGATTGTTATTCTGCGTCTGTATTTTCTGAAGATTCAGGCTTTGCAATATCCTCAAGATCATTTTCTGTGAATGTATATACTATAGCTTTTGATACATCTCTGCCGTTTCTGACGCCGCCCAGAGGCAGGAATTTGAGTGTTATTTTATTAAAGGTTTCCGGCAGCTCAGCAGGTATGCAGCCTGTCTGGGATTCACCCGGCTCAATAGCATCACTGAAAAGATTTACATCGTTGCCGAATTGTTTCTTAGCGCTGCTTATTGCAAGAAGTGTTGCAGAATCGTGCAGCTTTCCGTTTACTTCAAATTCAAAGCTTGTGAGCATATTTGCATCCAGCTTATTATCAGTATTGTTGCTTACAGTTACATCGAGGAAAACAACATTTGAAAGGTGACCCTTCTGAGTGCCTGTAAATTCACTGCGGTAGATCTTATTTATTTTTATCTCAACATCAGCCATTTCGGATTTTTCTCCGATTTCTCCGAGCTGAGTTGCCTGTGTGGTTGCTGTGGTGGTCAAGGCAGTGCCTGAGCCGTCTCCTATCGGAGTTACAGTGCTGTCATTTTTACTGCATCCTGCCAGTGTGATTATAATTGCAGAAGAGCAAAGCAGACAAAACGTTTTCTTTAAATTCATTTTAGAATCGCTCCTTTTAATTATTATAAAAATAATGCATTGTATACCGTAAAGCAGATAAGACCTGCGGTTACAGCTATTGTTATTGGAGAAGAGAAATAAACTGCAAGCTTCCTTTTCTCAGAAATTTCCGTATAGTCAGATGGCAGCCGAAATCCGTCAAGACGATGCCGTACAAGCTCTATTACAAGAAGTACCAGTCCTGTTATCATAATAGCGATAACAAGGAAGCCCATAATCGCCGATATCATGACAGGCGTGATATTTTTCATTATGTAAGATATATCTCCGGAGGAAAGCTTTTGAGCATCAACGTTTCCAATAATAAATGTCTGGATAGTTCCTATAGTGTTCATGATGAAGTGAAGCAGAAGAGACGGTATTATCGAGCTGCTTTTTATAAGCAGAAAGCCGGCGCATATGCCAAGTGTGATAGTGTATATAGTCTGAGCATAATTTACGTGCCACAAACCGAACATTATGCCCATAGCAATTATCATAGACCATGAGCCGTATCGAGCGCAGCTGCGGAGAAGAGACGCTCTGAAAAATGTTTCTTCAAATATAGGAGCAAGGAACATTACAGACAGGATGTTTGTAAATATGTTAAGTGCAGATGTATTGGAATCTATAGTTGCCGGATGCAGCGTCTGACCTGTAAGCAGTTGGATCATAGTAAAAATAAATGTTGAAATATATGATGATAAATAAATAACGGCGAGAGATATAACCATCCACTTAATAACCTGAGAAGCCGGGATCTTGGGTTTACAGAAGCTGCTTTTGAGCTTAGGCGCAGCCTTGCCGGATTTTGTTTTGAAATATATTAACAATATGATCGGAACTAATACAGCGTACTGAAAGATATATATTATCATAGTTTGAATGGTGTACATACGGGCTGTTCCGTAACCCGGTAATTTTGTAAAAATCAGCGACAGCAGAAAGCTGATTCCCAAAATAGTCACGATAAATAAAAGTATCATCAGCGAATTTGTGCCGGATGATTTTCGTATGTCTTTTTTTAAGTTATTCGACATAAATAGACCTCCAAGAAATATATTATAGTAAATGTCAAAAATAATTTGTGGTTCACTATAGTTATAAGGCAAAGCCGCCTCTCTTAAGAGAGAAGCGGCTTTATAATTACTCGTCTTCTGCAATAGCCTGAACAGGACAAGCCTCAGCGCAAGCTCCGCATGAAACGCAAGCATCAGCGTCGATAACGTATGTCTCAGCTCCCTCGCTGATAGCGCCTATAGGACAAGTGTCCTTACAAGTGCCGCAAGAAATGCAGGCGTCACTAATTTTATATGCCATGTTGTTTCACCTCCGCCCTTCTTTATGTATATAAGCAAAAAACTTTGCTTATATAATTATAACAGATTTCATTTTGAATTGCAAGAGCTTTTTGAAAGTGACATGAATTTCTTTTTTATGCATTGCATTTTAATTGAATGTCGTAAAAGAAAAGGACAAAAAATAACATAGAATATGTGCAAAAATCACATTATTAGATTGTGTTGGTG
>CAMWPG010000100.1 GCA_947176075.1 uncultured Ruminococcus sp.
AAATTATATAGATCCTCCGGAGGGTGAGCCGGAGAAATCGCTGCAGATGCTAATTTCTTCTATTGATTATAATGAATATGTGGGCAGAATAGCAGTAGGAAGAATTTCACGGGGTACTATTCATGTAAATCAGCCCATAGTTATAGGAAATTACCACAAGCCGGATGAATGCCGCAGAAATAAGGTCGTTTCACTTCTACAGATACAGGGACTTCAGAGAGTTCCTACAGAGACGGCTACAGTCGGCGATATCGTATGGATAAGCGGTATCGAGAATATTTCTATCGGCGATACAGTGTGCGATCCGGAATGCTTTGATCCGCTGCCTTTTACAAAGATCAGCGAACCGACAGTTGAAATGACATTTTCAGTAAATGACAGCCCGTTTGCAGGAAAAGAGGGCAAGTTCGTTACTTCAAGACAGCTTCGAGACAGACTTATGCGTGAGCTTCTTCGTGATGTTTCCCTGAGAGTAACGGAGACCGACAGCACAGATGCCTTCCGTGTGGCAGGCAGAGGAGAGATGCACCTTTCTATTCTTATTGAAAATATGAGAAGAGAGGGCTATGAGCTGGGAGTTTCCACACCGAGAGTTCTCTATCAGGAGATCGATGGAAAACGTTATGAGCCTGTAGAAGAGGTTATAGTTGACGTTCCTGAGGAATGTGTAGGTTCTGTTATGGAAAAGCTTGGTACAAGAAAGGCTGAAATGCAGGATATGCATCCACAGGGCGGCAGAACAAGGATAACATTTTTGATTCCGTCAAGAGGACTTTTCGGTTATAAGAGCGAATTTCTCACTGACACAAAGGGAGAGGGAATCATCAGCAGCGTATTCCACGGATATGAGCCTTATAAGGGCGATATCCAGAAGAGAAATACAGGCTCTCT
Organism: uncultured Ruminococcus sp.; assembly: GCA_947176075.1. GTDB lineage: Bacteria > Bacillota > Clostridia > Oscillospirales > Ruminococcaceae > Ruminococcus_C. Next base: position 892 of record CAMWPG010000100.1, read on the forward strand.
TGTTTCATTTGAAACAGGTGAGGCTGTAACCTACGGCCTTTATAATGCTCAGGAGAGGGGCGCATTGTTTATCGGTGCAGGCGTTCCGGTTTATGAAGGCATGATCGTCGGCGCTTCTCCAAAGACAGAGGATCTTGTAGTTAATGTCTGCAAGAGAAAGCACCTTACAAACACAAGAGCAAGCGGAAGCGATGATGCACTTCGTCTTGTTCCGCCAAGAAATCTCAGCCTTGAGGATTGCCTTGAATTTCTTGCGGATGATGAGCTTCTGGAGGTCACTCCTAAGTCATTGCGTATCCGCAAGCAGATACTCAGCAATCAGCTCCGTGCAAAGCAAAGAGGAAAGAAACAGTAATTATAGTAAACGCCAAATAAGTTTGTTGTTCACTATATATCAGAAAGGAAGATATTATTATGCGTAATATTACAAAAAAGCAGCTCTGGGCTGCAATTCTCACAGCAGCAGCAGTTTTTTCATTGACAGGCTGTGATATCGGTTCTAATGAAACAAGCTATACAGAAGGTACGATGGGAGTTGTTTCCACTGTGCAGGAGTACACCTCAAATACTGATTATCTTTATGTAAAAAATGAGGACGGTACTATCGCTATAAGCGGCTATTCAGGAAAAGATTCAGTGCTTAACGTTCCGGATAATATCGATGGTCAGAAGGTAACTGCTATTGATGATCATGCATTTGAGGCTAACTGGACTATTGAAGAGATTACTCTTCCTGATGGAATCACTTATATAGGCGAGGGTGCATTTATGGACTGCGGCAGCCTTAAATCGGTGAATGTTCCGGGTACTGTTGTGACTATTAGGCGTGCGGCATTTGCAAGCTGCTCAGCACTTGACAATGTAACAGTTCCGGCAAGCGTTGCACAGATCATGGAAGAAGCATTCAGCGGATGCGGCAGCTTGAAAAATCTTACTATTGAGAGCACCAGCGTTATTTATGAAAGCTGGGGACTTGACAAAGAAGTGATGCCCGATCTTGTAATAACCTGTCCGGATGGCTCGCAGATAAGCAAGTGGGCAGGCGAAAACGGATTTGCTACAAGCGCTCTTTAATTGAAAGGAATAAAAATATGTCAGCAATAAAAAAGATATTTTTGGCAATGGCTGTTATCGTTATGGCAGCGTCGCTTTTCGGATGCAGCGGAGATAAGGAAAATGATGATACATCTGCTTCTTCTGAGCAAAGCAGCAGTGCAGATGAGTCTGTAAATGACGACAATTCTAATGATGCTGCTTTTGAATCTGATACGGAAACAGAAGATGCAACAGTTCAGGCGAATATTCCGCTTGAATATGACGGTACGGATGTTAACGACAGCTGCGCTGATACTATAAATAAGTATTTTACAGCTATTATAAATCAAAGGTACGATGACTATGTAGACACGCTTGATCCTTATTATTTTTCGGTTTACAATTCATGGCTTGACGGCAATTACGGCTATGGAATGGAGACTTCCTTTGAAACAATGCACCAGAATCTCATGAACGCCGCAGTAAGTGCCAATAATGACAAGGATGTTAATGAGGTGCGCATAACAAAGCTCAAGCTCAGTCCTACTGTTCCGAAAGATGGTGAAGAGGACGGCGCTGTTATAAATGATTATCTGGCGCAGTATGATACGCTTATAGGTGAAGGATTTACCGAGGAGCTTAAAAAGCAGTGCGATGACGTTCTGAATGTAACGTTTACCATGACGGCAGACTGCGACGGCACAGAGCTTGAAATTTTGAAGGATATGGAGCTGCTGATGACAGTTTCAGACGGCGAGTACAGGATACTCGGCTGATTTGTGCCTAAATTTGACAGCTTCCCTTGACAATGCTCAGAAAAGAGCGTATAATAGACTTTGTGAAATATATATCAATCATGCAAGAGAGAAGCTTGAGTGTGATTTTTTTGGAGGTTTATGCAATGAAGAGAGTTTACAATTTCAGTGCTGGTCCGGCTGTTTTGCCGGAGGAAGTGCTCAGAGAAGCAGCAGAGGAAATGCTCGACTATCAGGGTACAGGTATGTCCGTTATGGAGATGAGCCACCGCAGTGCGGCATTTCAGCAGATTATAGATGACGCTGAGAAGGATCTCAGAGAGCTGATGAATATTCCTGATAATTATAAGGTACTGTTCTTACAGGGCGGAGCTTCACAGCAGTTTTCTGCTATTCCTATGAATATGATGAAGAATGGCAAGGCTGGCTATATAGTTACAGGTCAGTGGGCTAAGAAGGCTTATCAGGAAGGTCAGAAGTACGGCGAGGCTGTAAAGCTTGCATCTTCTGAGGATGAAACATTCTCTTATATACCAGACTGTTCAGATCTTGATATTCCTGAGGATGCTGATTATGTTTACATCTGTGAAAATAATACTATATATGGTACTAAGTTCAAGACTCTGCCGAATACAAAGGGCAAGCCGCTCGTTGCAGACGTTTCTTCATGCTTTTTGAGTGAGCCTGTCGATGTTTCAAAGTATGGTGTTATCTGGGGCGGTGTTCAGAAGAATATCGGACCTGCCGGCGTTGTTATAATGATAATCCGTGAGGATCTTATTCCGGAAGAAACTCCGGTTGCCAACACTCCTACAATGCTCAAGTGGAAAACACAGGCTGACAACGGTTCTATGTACAATACTCCGCCTTGCTATGGCATCTATATCTGCGGTAAAGTATTCAAGTGGATAAAGAAAATGGGCGGCTTAGAGGCTATGAAGGCTCATAATGAGAAAAAGGCTGCTATCCTTTATAATTTCCTCGATGAAAGCAAGCTCTTTAAGGGTACAGTACGTCCGGAGGATCGTTCTCTTATGAATGTTCCGTTTGTAACAGGCGATAAGGATATGGATGCTAAGTTTGTAAAGGAAGCAAAGGCTGCCGGATTTGAAAACCTGAAGGGTCACAGAAGTGTTGGCGGTATGAGAGCATCTATCTATAACGCTATGCCTATTGAGGGCGTTGAGGCACTGGTTGCATTCATGAAGAAGTTTGAGGAAGAAAACGCATAAATCGGAAAGGACACATGGAAATGTTTACTATAGAGACACTTAATAAGATTTCTGCGATCGGTACAGACCGTTTTGACGAAAAATATACAGTAACGGATAAGGCTGAGAATCCTGATGCTATTATGGTTCGCAGCGCTGCTATGCATGATATGCAGTTCGGCAGCAATCTGCTTGCTATTGCAAGAGCCGGTGCAGGTGTAAATAATATTCCCACAGTTCGCTGTGCAGAAGAGGGCATATGTGTATTCAACACACCCGGAGCTAATGCAAACGCTGTAAAGGAGCTGGTTCTCACAGGACTGCTCATGTCTTCACGTAAGATCGTGGATGGCATCAAGTGGGCAGGTACTCTTGAGGACGGCGAGACTACAGTTGCAAAGCAGGTTGAAAAAGGCAAAAGCCAGTTTGTAGGTCCTGAGATCAAGGGCAAAACACTGGGTATTATCGGCCTTGGTGCTATAGGTGCTATGGTTGCAAATGCTGCTATTGCACTTGGTATGAAGGTCGTTGGTACAGATCCGTTTCTGTCTGTAGGGGCAGCACTTCGTCTTGATCCTGCTGTTTCAGTTGTAAAGTCTAATGACGATATCTTTGCAGTGGCAGATTATATTACTATCCACGTTCCTTTCAATAAGGATACAGAGGGTATGATAAATGCTGAGACTATTGCTAAGATGAAGGACGGCGTGAGAGTTCTCAACTATGCAAGAGGCGAACTGGTAAATGATGATGATATGATCGCAGCACTGGAGAGCGGCAAGGTTTCCTGCTACTGCACAGATTTCCCAAATGCCAAGACTGCAAATGCAAAGGGCATTATTGCAACTCCTCATCTGGGTGCATCTACTCCTGAGAGTGAGGATAACTGCGCAATTATGGCGGCAGATGAACTTATAGAATATCTGGAAACAGGAAATATCCGCAACAGCGTAAATCTTCCGAATGCGCAGATGAACGCTGCCGGCACAAAGGTATGCGTTATCCATAAGAATATTCCTGCTATGATAGCTGCCGTAACAACAGCAGCTGCAAGCTGTGGACTTAATATTGATAATATGGTAAATGCAAGCAGAGGTGACTTTGCTTACACGATGCTTGATATCGCAGGCGATGTATCTGATAATATGATAGATGCACTTAATAAGATAGAGGGTATCATAAGAGTAAGAGTTATAGGTTAAGCTTATATTTTGATTGCAGAAAAGAAAGGGAGCAGATGGGATTATTTCACAACTCACTCTTTCAGCTTCTTGTGATACATACGCTGATTCCATGTTTTTTTGTTACGGAACTTATTGAATGCACGGCTGCTGTGATTTATTCTAAGAGAAACTGTCAAGATCTGCTTCTGGTATTTTTCGTTAATATTGCGACAAATCCGGCAGCAGTATTTCTGAATTTTCTGTTGCCATTTCGCATCCATTACCCTATAATATGGCTTGTTTTTTTTGGAGAGTGTAATTTGGCTTATTGAAGCAGCCATTTATAAACGTTGTTTACATCAAAAAAGGAATCCGTTTTTGTTTTCTTTTGTACTTAATGCAGCTTCGTTTGGGATTGGAATGTTGATTTAAAACTTTTGAGGAGAAATATATAATGAAAAAGGGATGTAAAATAATTGCGGGGGTTGCTTTTTCGTTAATAATTGCAGTGTCAGTATTGCTTAGTGTCAATATAGACAATGTAATACAGCCGATTCATTCATCAGCTAATGATATTACCAGTCATTTGCCGGTAACAGGAGAAGTAAATGGAAGCGGTGTTTATGGCTATACTTCTAATTATGTTCTTTATGGCGGTGCGCAGGAAGTTCAACACGCAGTACAAAATGGCTGGCATATTACTATGAAAAATTCATATTATTCACATGGTGTATTATGGCTTGAATGCTGGGATACCGACGATGGTGATTATTATGGCTGGATAGATATAAATTACATATCTATTTATAGTAGTTCGCAGAGCAATTCACAATCTCAGACAGCTTCCTCTTACAGCATAACACCGAAAAGTGGTCAGATAAGCGGCAATGGTGTATATGGCTATACTTCTAATTATGTTCTGTACGGAGGTTCTCAGGAGACACAGCATAAGGTGCAGAATAACTGGCACATTACAGCTTATAATACAGCGTCTTCTCATGGAGTTACATGGTATGAATGTTGGGATACGGACGATGGTGACTACTATGGCTGGGTAGATGCAAATTATATAAGCTTTTATAGTGATGCTACACAGCCGCCCGTGGTTGTTACAGTAACCGTACCTGTTACAGTAACTGTACCTGTGATCGTTACAGTTACTGTGCCTGTAACAGTTACCGAGCCGCAAACAACTGCTGTGCAGACAACAACTGCCACAGAATCTTCTGTTACAGAATTTTCAGCGGTTACTGTAGATAATGATAACAAAAATGACAGTTCCGGCTCGGACAATCAGATGATTATTTTTATAGTAGCTGCTTCGGTTATTGCGCTAATATCGGTATCAGCGCTGGTTATATCTCTTATAAGCAGACGTCCTAAATAGCGCCAAGAGCTATTACTCACGATCTGAGGAGAATGAAAAACGGTAAAAAATTTCAGAGTAGATGACGATGCGTTAAGTGACCGGCAGACGGGGAGTTGCTGTCGGAACGAAGAGGCGTAGTATGCCTTGCGGTATCGTTGTCGCATCCCGCTGAATGTTCATAAGAAATAAGAGCCTTTTATTTTCGCCCTTGATCTTATGTGCATGAAGCACAATTTTCAGGAGGTTTTGAAAATGAAAGGCTTTTTTAATTCTATCGTAATGTCCGCAAAGGAGTTTAAAAAGCTCCGCACGCTTACTGTTACAGCGATGCTCATTGCAGCGTCCATGTTTATTGAGATGTTTACAATTGATATAGGCTTTATAAAGCTTAATTTTGCATTTATTGCCATATCTGTTATAGGAATGCTTTTCGGTCCGTGTGTAGGCTTTACAGCAGGACTTGCTTGTGATATTGTGGGATATATTGCGCATCCGACAGGAGCATTTTTGCCGGCATATGTGCTTGTTGCAGGCTTTCAGGGGCTTATCTATGGCATTATCTTATATCACAAGGCATATGGCACAGAAATAGATAATGCAGGGAAATTATCTGTTAATGCTAAGAAGAATATAGCGTTTATAATCAGAATTATAGCCGCAAGACTTTGTGATGTTATAATTATAAATCTTTTGATAAATACGGCGCTTAATCTGCATTATGGATTTATACCGGCAGCGGCGTATTCTACAGCGATCGTTGCAAGAGTTACTAAGAATGTACTGGAGCTTGCACTTGATTTACCGCTTCTTTTTGCTATTCTTCCGGCAGCCTTGATGGCATATAAGAGAGTATTTCGTATGCAGACAAGAAGAGCTAAGGTTTGAGTTCTTTGTTAGTGTTTACTGTAAAATGTCGCCCATGTTTTATGTGGCGGCTTTTCTGTATTTATAAATAATTACAAAAACAGCGAAACAAATTTAAAATGCTGTTAGTTTTATACAAATAATTGTCTGCATATTTGTGAAAGTTTACTATTGCCATTTTATGGAAATTATGATATAATGTATATAGAATGCACAAGATGTAAATA
>CAMWPG010000101.1 GCA_947176075.1 uncultured Ruminococcus sp.
ATATAAATAAGGTTAGCTAATGCTAATCAATTTATTTTATACTTTGGTAAGATGAAACTAACTTTGAAAGGAGATATTGCATGATGCCTCTTACATTTGCAAATGCCGGAAAAGAGAATATTATAAAAAAGGTCGGAGGAAACCCTGAAACAAGAAAATTTCTTGAAAATTTAGGATTTGTCGCCGGAGCAGCTGTTACAGTCATAAGTGAGATCGGCGGAAATGTTATAGTAAATATCAAGGAGTCAAGAGTGGCTGTTTCTAAGGAAATGGCTTGTAAGATTATGATTTAAAGGTGATGTTATATGAAGAGTGTCGGTACGCAGACTATTGAAACTCAAAGACTTGTTTTGAGAAAATTTGAATACTCCGATTGCGTTGGCGCACTGAAAAATTGGGCGAGCGATCCAAAAATACAATTATCATATGGTGAACCTGTATATCCGACAGAAGATGATGTTATAGAACTTCTGAAAAAGTACATATCTTCATATTCTAATTTAAACTATTTTCGCTGGGCTGTCATCGAAATAGAAAGTGGCATATGTATTGGTCAGATTGCCTTTTTTCTTGTAGATTGCAAAAATAATTTTGCAGAAATTGAGTATTGTATCGGTTCGAAGTATCAGTGTAAAGGTTATGCTACTGAGGCTGCCAAGGCTGTTATTGAATACGGATTTGAAAAGGCTGAGTTTCACAAAATTCAGATTTGTCACAGATCAAACAACTTACCGTCAAAACGAGTAATTGAAAAATGTGGATTTACATTTGATGGTGCTCTGAGAGATTATTTTTTCATTGATGGAAAATATTATGACAGGCTTTACTATTCAATTTTAAGTAATGAATTTATAAGGAGGAATAAAGAAAATGCCAACACTTAAAGATGCAAAGGTCGGCTCAACTGTTACAGTTAAAAAGCTTAGTGGAGAAGGCGCTGTGAAACGAAGAATAATGGACATGGGTATCACAAAAGGTACTGATGTATATATCCGAAAGGTTGCTCCGCTTGGCGATCCTATTGAGGTAACAGTCAGAGGATATGAACTTTCGCTAAGAAAAGCGGATGCAGAGAATATTGAAGTGCTGTAAAGCACTTTAATATTTTTTAGTAAGTTAGCTAAAACTAATTAAAGAAAGGAAAAATATCATGAGTATAAAAATTGCACTTGCCGGAAATCCTAATTGCGGCAAGACTACACTTTTCAATTCCCTCACAGGATCTAATCAATTTGTAGGAAACTGGCCGGGAGTAACTGTTGAAAAAAAGGAGGGACGGCTTAAAGGAAATAAAGATGTTATTATAACTGATCTTCCGGGTATATATTCATTATCTCCATATACGCTTGAAGAGGTTGTTGCGAGAAATTATCTTATAGGTCAGCGTCCTGATGCCATCTTGAATATTATTGACGGTACGAATCTTGAAAGAAATCTCTATCTTACAACACAGCTTGTTGAGATTGGTATTCCAGTAGTTTGCGCTATAAATATGATGGATGTTGTTCGTAAGAACGGCGATAAAATAGACACAGAAAGACTTTCAAAAGAACTGGGGTGTGAAATAGCTGAGATTTCTGCTTTGAAAAATGCTGGTATAGAAGATGCAGTAGAAAAAGCTATAGCAGCAGCTAAATCAGGAAAAAAGCAGATACCTCATCATAAATTTTGCGGCTGTGCAGAGCATTCACTTGCCCATATTGAAGAATATATGCTTCATGATATTCCAGAGGAGCAGCAGAGATGGTACGCTATCAAGCTTTTTGAGCGTGATGAAAAGGTTTACGAAGCATTGAATGTTACCGAGCAGCAAAAGGCTCATATTGAAAGCGACATACTTGCTGCTGAAAAAGAAATGGACGATGACAGCGAGAGCATTATTACTAATGAGAGATATATTTACATAGCAGAGGTCATCAGAAGTTGCTTGAAGCGTAAGAACAAGGGTGGCATGACTATATCAGATAAAATTGACAGAGTTGTTACAAACCGCTTTCTTGCATTGCCGATTTTTGCAATTATAATGTTTGTCGTTTATTATATTTCTATAACAACAGTAGGAGGCTGGCTTACAGATTGGACAAATGACACGCTTTTTGGCGAGTGGATAGTTCCCGGTGTAGGAAGTTTTCTTGAAAATATCGGCTGCGCCGATTGGTTAACAGGACTTATAAAAGATGGAATTGTCGGCGGTGTTGGTGCAGTTCTTGGATTTGTGCCACAGATGCTTGTGCTGTTTATATTCCTTGCGTTCCTTGAATCTTGCGGTTATATGGCAAGAATTGCATTTGTTATGGATAGGGTATTCAGAAAATTTGGTTTGTCAGGAAAATCGTTTATACCTATGCTTATAGGTACAGGATGCGGTGTTCCTGGAATCATGGCAAGCAGAACCATTGAAAATGAGCGTGACCGCAGAATGACGATCATGACTACAACATTTATTCCATGTGGTGCTAAGCTTCCTATCATTGGACTTATTGCCGGAGCTTTATTCGGAAATGCTGGTTGGGTAGCAACATCTGCATATTTCATTGGTGTTGCTTCAATAATCATTTCAGGAATTATACTCAAAAAGACAAGAATATTCTCTGGAGATCCTGCACCATTTGTAATGGAGCTGCCTGCATATCACATGCCTACTATCGGAAATGTACTTCGTTCAATGTGGGAACGTGGATGGTCATTTATCAAAAAAGCAGGTACGGTTATATTGTTGTCAGCTGTTGTACTTTGGTTTTTACAAAGCTTTGGTTTTGAAAACGACTCATTCGGTATGATAGAAGATCTTGATAATTCCGTACTTGCAAAGCTTGGCAATATTATTGCTCCGCTTTTCATACCGCTTGGATGGGGCGACTGGAAAGCAACTGTGGCAACTCTTACAGGACTTATTGCAAAGGAAAATGTTGTTGCAACATTTGGTACGCTGTTTCATTTTGGCGAAGAAGTATCAGAGAATGGTGATGAGATATGGAGTATGATGGCTAACAGCTTCACAGCTCTGTCAGGATATTCATTCTTGGTATTCAATCTTTTGTGCGCACCGTGCTTTGCTGCAATGGGCGCTATTAAGCGTGAGATGAATAATGCAAAATGGACTGCATTTGCAATTATCTATCAGTGCGTGTTTGCTTATGCTATCTCTATGATGATATATCAGTTTGGGTTGCTTTTTACAGGAAGCGCAAATATTTTCGGACTTTTATTTTCAATTATAATAATGGCAATTATTATTTATCTGCTTGTAAGACCTTATAAAGAAAGAAGATCATATTCGAAAGTGAAGTGATATAATATGGCTACTGCAATTATTGGAATCATTGTTTTGTCTGTAATTTTACTTATTATACGGCAGCTTTATACTGACAAAAAAAGAGGAAAGTCAGTCTGCGGATGTAAATGCAGTGGCTGCCCGAATGCCAGTGTATGTCACAAAGTAGAATCTAAAGGGAATGTCTTATCATGAATGAATATGTGAGTTGACGTGCAGAATACAAAAAAGAAATGCCCGGAAAATGAGCTTGTTCGCTCAAATCCGGGCGTTTTATTTTTAATGTTTAAGAAGTCGATGATTAATAAGTCAATAAATTGAAAAGTTTTATTTACCTAAAAATTGTATTGCAACTTGACATGTTAGATATGATGTGCTATAATAATGAAAATAAGTAAAATTATGTGCGAATTTGTGTAAACATATACAAATTCAAACATCAAAAACATCTGGAGGAATGTATATGAATTTAAAAAAAATGTATGCAGCTTTGATGTCAGGTATTATGGCTATGGGAATGTTTACAGGAATATTCTCGTTAAAAAAATCAGCCGACATCAACGGAAATTCTGCAAAGACAGTGCTGGAGAATATTTTTCCCAGTGTTGAACCAATGGAAGTTTCTGCTGCAAGCAGTAATTTCCGACGCCCTATAAACAATGAATCACCCGCATGGATCGTACATATTGATACATGGAATTATGCTGATCCTGAGAAGATTATTGATCTTGTACCTGAAGATATTCTTCCATATGTTATTTTCAACATTTCTCTCTCTATTAACTGGAGCAGTACCGAGCATAGATGGCTTATGGTTCAGGATGGTATTGAATGTGCAAGATCATGGATGAAAGCTTGTGCCGATAAGGGAGTATGGACTATGATTCAACCGGCAAGCGGTGGACAGTGCCATTTCCCTGATTATAAGGCAACAGATGACCTTGAAAATACAATTTTTGGTGAACTTTTTCGAGATTATCCAAATTTCCTTGGCTTTAATTATGCAGAACAATTTTGGGGATTTGCATCAGCAGACTTCCCTGTAACATATCAGGAACGTTATGACCACTTCTCCGCACTGCTGAAGCTTTGTAACAAGTATGGCGGTTATCTCGATATAAACTGGTGTGAAAATCAATGGGGTTCGGCTCTGAATCCGGTTGCCATGCTCAAAACAAACTCTAATTGGGAAAATGCATGCCGTCAGTATGGAAGTAATCTCATTCTTGAGGAAAAATATACACAAGTAAGTTACATTGAAGATGTTGAAAGCGAAGTTTACGGCGCATATATATCCGGCTACTGCGGAAACTTTGGTGTACGCTGGGATGATACAGGCTGGACAGATTACCCATGGAACGGCGGAGATTTTGATACGCAGACCAAAGATCAATATCGTCTGTCAACAAGTTTGCCTATATATTTTGAACGTATGGCAATGAACGGTATGACAGTTATCGATGGACCAGAGCTTATCTGGGCGGATTGCGTTAAGGGGCTCTGGGATGGTACAGACAGCGAAGGATATAAGTATCGTCAATGGGATTTCTACGACCAGTGCAAAAATGTTAATGTAGATCTGATGCGTAAATTTATTGATGGTACTATTCGTATTCCTGATCGTAATGAAGTAATCGACCGCACTAAGGTTGTTGTTATTCAGGACGTAAATTCCGGAAGCAATGATGACAAGTATTGTTCATATAAAACCTTGTTTGAAGGACTGTATCGAATTGATAATGACGGTAACTATAAAGACAATCACAATCCTTACAAGAGTACAGGACGATATCAGACGATCCCGACAGTTTACGCGCTTGCCGATGACCTTGCTAAATCAATTCCTGTACAGATCAAACAATCGACTATAGCTTCACGCTGGAGCAGTATATCTGCAAAACAAGCAGAATTCAACAAACTTTATCCCGATTCTTATTATGCAAACTGTTATGTAGGAAATAATGAAAACACATGGATCACTTACTATAACAGTAAGGTAAGCGATGGAGACAAGGGGGCTGTGCTCGATCTTAAATACAATACCTGTAAATCTTTCGATATCAAGCATCAGCTCTATGGATCGGCTGTTATCAACGAGTATTCCGATCACATCGACGTTTACATGAATAACTATGACGAAGATGATGCTACAACGCTGAAAACTGAGTCAATCACTATTTCAGGTGCAAGCGCAAAGCCTATCTTTACCGCTAAGGACAGAGGTGCAAACCAAACTGCAAGCGTTATTACTGAGAGTTGGAATAATGGTACTTATACCCTTACAGTAAAGCATAACGGTCCTGTTGACATTTCTATTAAATGTTCAGGCAATGAAACAGGTCGCTCAACATCTTATAAAAAGGCAACACAGGTTAAACCTGCATTCCCGGATTTTTATACAGGAGCTCGTCAGTACGAGGGCGAAAACTTTGATATGAAGAACATTGAGGGCAATGTTACAAACGGCTGCAGCAGCGGTCTTAAAAAATATCAGGGTATGGGATTTGTAAAATTTGGAACAAAGGATACAGCCGCAGTTAAGGATACTGTAAAAACATCAAAGGCAGGAACATTCAAGTGGACACTCCGTTATTCTGCTACATCTGATGTAAAGTGCGTTGATCTTTATGTAAATGGCTCTAAAATGAAAACACTTTCTCTTCCTAAGGGTTCAGGTTATGATGATTGGAAAACAATCAGCGAAAACATTAACCTTAAGATCGGAGAAAATAAAATAGAACTGAAAGCAAATTCAACTCTTCCATGCTCGCTTTATCTCGACAATTTCAAGGTGGAGGGCGATTTTGGCGATGCGGTAATTACAGTTCAGCCATTGAACGGCAAGTTTATTAAGAATCTCATTGTTAATGATAAAGAGAACGCTGCCGATTGGTCAATTAATGACAAGTTTGAAAAAGGTGCAGTTATATTCGGCGACCGTGACATCATGGCTATAGACGTTCCTGCAAATCTTATAGGTGCAGAAGCTGTAAAAACAGCTTGTGATTCAAAGATGTTCACTGAAGATCTGGGTACATTTACAGCAGGGGATGATATTACTATTTATATAGCAGTTGATAACCGTGTTGTACCGTTTCTTCCCGAATGGCTTGAAGGCTGGACAAAAATGGATGATGTGCTTACCGCTTCAAGTGATTTGACTTTTGTACTCTATAAAAAGAATTTTAAATCCGGCGAGAAAGTTACACTTGGTATGAATGGCGGTAACGGAAACAACACTAACTATCTTGTATTTGCGAAGAATATGGAGGTAGTTCTCAACGGCAAAATTATTAAAAATCTTCAGGTATTTGACAGCGAGAATGCTGTCGACTGGTCAATCCAGAGTGATTTTGCAAATAACACACAGCTTTTTGGAGACCGTGATTTGACTTGCATACAGATTCCTTCCATTCTTGAGGGAGCTGAATATATTCGTACTGCCTGTGATTCTAAGCTTTATACAGATGACCTTGCAGAGATGACAGCGGGATCAGATATAATAGTTATGGTAGCAATGGATACTCGTGTAGTTCCTCTTCCTGCATGGCTCAATGATTGGACTGATACAAATACAAGTATTTCAACATCCAATGATTTGACTATGAAAGTTTATTCCAAATTTGTAAAGTCTGGAGAAAAGATGATTCTTGGAACAGATGGCGGTTTGATTGAATCTGTAAATTATGTTGTATTTGCTAAGGAAGGTACTGTTGAAGTTAAGGGCGATGTAAATATGGACGGAAAATTTGATATTACCGATGTTGAACTTTTCCAAAAATGGCTCGTGGCTGTACCGAATATCAAGCTTGCTAACTTGAAAGCAGCAGACGTATCTGGAGATGGCAGAGTGAATGTATTTGACCTTTCTCTGATGAAATCTATGCTTGGTTAAAATAGTTAAAAAATATCTTTATCTCCATAATAAGAGATAAAATAAGGTTTTAATTCGATATAAATGAACAAATAGAAATCTCCACATTGGCAATAATGTGGAGATTTTCTGCTTTAAGACGATTGTACCTTTGTCAGTTCATCCATATACAGTGAATTTTTATAGGTATGGTTATATTTTAAAGCTTTTTGATAATCTGGATATAACATAATAATTAAAAAAATATAAATGCCAAATGATTTTCATTACTTTTTTAAAAAATGGGCAGAAAATACAATAAAATTCAAGTTTT
>CAMWPG010000102.1 GCA_947176075.1 uncultured Ruminococcus sp.
CAGGAGGCGCTGCCTCCCGACACCCTCCGCAAAAGGGACATAGTCCCTTTTGAAACCCAGTTATATTTTGATACCCTTTTGTGAAAATATCAAAAAACAGTACTCTGAAATAAATTCAATTTTAAAAATTGATTTGCGTGAATATTTCCCGCACACTATTGCACTTTGAAAATTTATGTGTTATAATAAAAGATAAAGCCGAAAAATAATTTTTATACCGGAGATATGTCTATGGATAAATGTAAAATTGATCGTATCAATGCTCTTGCCAAAGCATCTAAAATAAGACAGCTGACAGCTGAAGAGCTTGATGAGCAGACATTGCTCAGAAATGAATTCCGCCGTTCTGTTATAGGTAATCTCACAGGACAGCTTGAAAATACTGTTATCGTTCGTCCCGATGGCAGCCGAACTGAGATAAAGAAGAAAGATTAAACTGTACAGGCAGAAAGTCGCTGAGTTTATGTACACCGTCCGCTAAAAGGATCGGAAAATCAGGAGAGCAAAATTCTGACAGAACCTGTAAACAAGCTCCGCACGGAACACATGGTATAAGCTTTGCATCCTCATTGGTTCTGCCGCCTGATACGGCAAGCGTTCTGAAACGCTTCTCGCCGGATGCTAATGCCTGAAATACTGCGCTGCGTTCAGCACATATCCCCATAGAATATGAGGCGTTTTCAACGTTACAGCCAGTATATATCCTGCCGCTCTCACCTCTTAGAGCTGCCCCTACAAAAAATCCTGAATACGGTGCGTATGCATTTTCTCTGGCAGCCAACGCTGCCTCTGTCATATTCTGTATCATTTTGACGATTCCTCTCTAAAATGAAAAACGGGCAGACCTATGCCACCCGAATTTCTTTTTTAATTTTGGCAGTAATGAATTACTTTCCTGTTACCATTGCCAAAGTATCTCTTGCAATGAGAAGTTCTTCATTTGTCGGGATGACCCAGACCTCAACCTTTGAATCCGGTGCGGATATCTTTCTCAGCTCGCCTTTGAAGTCATTAGCCTCTTTATCAAAGTTAATTCCCAGATATTCCATATCTGTACAAACCATCTCACGGCAGTTAGGGGCATTTTCACCTATACCGCCTGTAAAGATAACAGCATCCAGACCGTTCATAGCAGCAGCATATGCTCCGATATCCTTCTTGATATCATAAACAAGCATATCTCTTGCAAGAAGTGCTCTCTTTTCACCTGATTCTGATGCAGCGGTGATATCTCTCCAGTCGGAGGACTTTCCGGAAACGCCAAGCAGTCCGGACTTTTTATTCATATATGTATCCATATCGCCTGTTGAGAAACCATGCTTACCTGCAACATATGTTACAGCAGACGGGTCTATCGCACCGCAGCGTGTACCCATAAGTACGCCGTCCAGCGGAGTGAATCCCATTGTTGTATCAACAGACTGACCATTCTGCACAGCAGTAATAGAAGAGCCGTTTCCAAGATGACAGGATACCACCTTGAGATCTTTGAGATCCTTGCCCATGATCTTAGCAAGCTCGGCTGTTACATATCGGTGAGATGTACCGTGGAATCCATATTTTCTTACATGATACTGCTCATAATCTTCATATGGCAGACCGTACATATAAGCCTTCTGAGGAATTGTCTGGTGGAATGCTGTATCAAATACTGCTACCTGAGGAACATTTGGCATTACCTTTGTACAAGCCCAAAGTGCTAAAGCGTGTCCGTGGTTATGTACAGGTGCAAGTTCTTTCAGTTCCTCGATCTTATCGATAACCTCGGGAGTAACAAGAGTTGTCTTTGTAAATACCTCTGCACCCTGAACTATACGATGACCTACAGCTGAGATCTCGTCCATACTTGAAATAACAGCAGCATCGCCTGTTGTAAGAGCTTCAACTAGACGTGAAAACGCTTCAGAATGTGTAGGAAAATTGCAGGGCTCATCAATAGCTCTACCGTCTGAGGTCTTATGGCTAAGATGGCCATCGATACCTATACGGTCGCAATTACCCTTTGCGATAACAGACTCATCGTCCATATTGATGAGCTGGTACTTCAAAGAAGAGCTTCCTGCATTCACAACGAGAATAATCATAAAATTTCAAATCCTTTCATATTACAGCAGTTCATTAAACCGACTGCTTTTATAATGGCACACATTAAAAGTGCCGTACATATATATTATAAACTTTTTTCTGAAAATTGCAAGTGTTTTCCATAAATTCGCTTTGTATTTTCAGAAAACAACATATTCGGACTTACAGAAAGAGGGGTATACATGAAAGTAAGCGGTGTTATATGTGAATACAATCCACTGCATAACGGACATATTCATCATCTGAAAACAGTACGTGAAAACGGTGCCGATGCTGTAGTTGCCGTAATGAGCGGTAATTTTATGCAGCGTGGAGATGTTGCTGTCATGGAAAAGCTCACACGTGCAAATCTTGCTTTGCAGGCAGGTGCTGATATGGTGGTTGAGCTTCCTGTCATATGGTCACTTTCTCCGGCAGATCAGTTTGCCGCAGGCGGAATCACTATTCTGGATGCATTACAGGTGGTGAACGAAATATCTTTCGGATGCGAATGCGGAGATCTGGAGCTGCTCAAAGAAGCTGCCGATATTTGCCGTATCTGCCAAACTGAATATGCAGATACTCTAAGACATTTCACCCGAAAGGGCAATTCATATCCGGCAGTTTTACAAGAACTTGTAACTCAGCTGGCAAATGAAGAAGTCGCCGCTGTACTTTCTCACCCGAATAATACTCTTGCAATAGCATATCTCAATGCTCTAAAGGACAGAAACAGCAGAATAAAGCCTTTTGCCGTACAACGAAAGGGCGCAGCTCACGACAGCATGACAGTTTATACAGATGCTCCTGCAAATGTAAAGCCGGAGGTCATAAATGATGATTCTGATCTTTTTGCAAGTGCTTCATATGTAAGACGCTGTCTTGACGACGGAACAGACTGCCGCAGAATGGTACCCTCATCAGCATGGAAGGAAATTATCTCTGCGCAAAAATCCGGATCATTTGCAAGTCTGAGAAATCTGGAAAGGATCATTCTCTATAAAATACGAACTATGGAACCAGAGGAGATCGCTCAGATAGCAGAAGTCGGCGCTCAGGGTCTGGCAAACCGCATTTATCAGGCAAGAACTGCATCTTCACTTGATGAGCTGATGGAACATCTCAGGACAAAGCGTTATCCGGCTGCAAGACTTCGCAGAATACTTCTCCATATTCTCATAGGGATCACAAAGGACGATATATATTCTCTGCCGCCATATGGCAGAATACTCGCATTTAATAATACCGGAAGAAAGATCCTTGCTCTTTCCAAGGGTATAAGATCCATTCCATTTGCAGAATCTCTCAAAAGGCTGTCATTGCAGGGAGATGCAGCTCTGAGATGTGCTACACTTGAATCAAAAGCTACAGATATTTACCAGCTTGCCTGCGGCAATATAGGAAAAGCAGGCTCTGATTTCCGATGCAGGATAAAAATAACCAATAATCAGGAAAATTAAGGAGAATGATATTATGGAAGAAAATAATCAGAGACCTAAAAAAAAGCGTGTAACACGCCGGCAGCTCAGAAGGCGCAGAATCGGAGGCCTTATAGTTCTGCTGCTTATTATTTTTCTATTATCAAAGGGCTGTGCAAGCTGCATAAGCTGTACTTGTAATTTAGGTGAAGATGATACTGACGAAAAAAGCACCACAACTACAGTTTCTACAACCGATATAACCACAGCTCCGCCTATACCTGAAAGCACTCTTCCAAAGGAGCAGCTTGTAGAGGTTCTTCCGGAATCACATAAAATAGAAGTTCCCGTTATCTATCAAGAGCCTGAGCTTCCTACAGGCAGTGCTGCAACATCCCTTACCATGCTCCTGAACTATCTGGGCTTCAATATTGATAAGGTAACTATCGCAAACGATTATATGCCTCGTGCCAAACGTGGAGAAGCTACATTTTCACAAGCATTTATAGGAGATCCCACAACAAATGACGGTCTTGGCTGCTTCGCTCCTGTTATTGTAGAAACTGCGCAGAAGTATCTTAGATCACAAAGCAGCAGCAGGATAGTAAAAACCCTTAATGCAGACAGCTTTGATGATGTTTTGCTGCGTGTAGCAAGCGATTACCCGGTGCTTGTATGGATAAACAGCAATCTGGATCTGCGGCAGGAGGAATATTGCTTTACACTATATGGTCCCGGAGGAGTGCAGACAACAACACAGCCGCCGGTAACATCCGTAGTAGTTCTTGGAACGACAGCTGCTGAGACTGTACAATCAGATATTGAAACAACGACAACAACCATTACCACGAGTGAACAAAAACAAGATGTATACTGGATATCTAATGCAACCTGCGTACTTCTTACCGGATATGATAAAATAAATAATACAATAACGGTTATTGATCCCATGCAGGGTGAAATGATATATGATATGGGAATGTTTAAAACATCCTATAATGCGCTCTATAAGCAAGCGGTTATTATTTATTGATGGAAAGGGAATTTTCATAATGAAAAACGTACAGATCTTCACAGACGGTGCTTGCAGCGGAAATCCCGGTGCCGGCGGCTGGGGGGCAATACTGCGCTACGGAGAATTTGAACGTGAGCTGTCCGGCGGCGAAGCATCTACTACGAATAATCGTATGGAGCTTTCGGCTGTTATAGCGGCTCTCAGCGCACTTAAAGAGCCCTGCCATGTTACTCTTACCACTGACAGTAAATATGTGGTGGATAGCATTACAAAGGGATGGGTTTACGGCTGGAAGAAAAAAGGATGGATAAAATCTGACAAGAAACCAGCTCTAAATGTTGATCTATGGCAGCAACTGCTGCCGCTTTTGGAAAAGCACAAAGTAGATTTCATCTGGGTAAAGGGACATGCAGGTCATCCGGAAAATGAACGCTGTGACAAGCTCGCAGTTCAGCAAAGAGATAATCAATAGAAAAAGGGACTTCAAAATGAAGTCCCTTTTATATTATACCTGTTTGATTTTATCTTATCCCTGCGGCGGCTTCTGCGTAGTATGTCAGAACATATGTTGCATCTTCTATATTAACTTCACCGTCACCATTTACATCCATCTTATCATCAGCAGCAGCCTTTTGCAGTCCCGCTGCGCTTTCTGCGTATGCTGTTAAAATGGCTGTGGCATCTGTTATATCAGCCTTGCCGCTGCCGTCTATGTCGCAGATATATGGATCAAGTAGATTGATGACAGCAGAAGCAGCAGATTTACTATCGGCTGGTCTCATATAATCTATCACAACCTCCTCAACATCATAAAGCTCAGCAATTTCATCACGAAAAGCAGCAAGCTCATCATATGTGTCCAAATCAGTTTCATAAAGGTCTATAATTACATAGTACTTTGCTCCGTCATAATTGCAAAGCCTAACCTCACCATTTTCTGTATAATTATCAACAAATGACTGAATCTCGTCAACAAGCGGTTGAAAATCTTCTTCTTTACCATAAAGATAATGACATATAATATGAGGATATAAAAGCTCAGTATAATAACCTGCTATAACAGGAGATAAAACTGCCTCTTCAATAACACCATCCTCATACATCTGAGCGCATATCTCGCTTAACTGCTTATATTTATCCTCTACAGATTCATGCGTTCTGGGATCGTCACCGCTGACATATTTATCATATTTCCAAATATAACCATTATTATATGTTATATCTGCATCTTGTGTATTAAAATTTACATCTGACAGATACTTCTGAGCTATTTCAAATTCATCAAACCCATCTTTTACTTTGATTCTTATATCATTATAACGGAAATATTCAAATCCATATACGTACAAACCGTCGCTAACTGTTGTTGATCTGTAACTAAGTTCTCCTTTTTCACAATCCAATTCGTAAACGACGTAGCCCTCAGGAGCTGTCATAGGAATTTTATTGCTTTCCATATATATTGCATCTGCATTAATAGAACCTGCTATGCTAATTGATATTGATGCGCCAAGAATAAACGATAAAACCTTACTTAATTTTTTCATAGTAATTTCCTCCATTCAACATTTATCTTATCCCTGCGGCGGCTTCTGCGTAGTATGTGAGAACATATGTTGCATCTTCTATATTAACTTCGCCGTCTCCGTTTACATCCATCTTGTTGTCAGCAGCAGCCTTTTGCAGACCTGCTGCGCTTTCTGCGTATGCCGTTAAAATGACTGTGGCATCCGTTATATCAGCCTTGCCGCTGCCGTCTATATCGCAGATATAGGGGTCAAGGAGATTGACGGCAGGATAAGAAACATAATGTTCTGCCATACTCATATCAATACTGCCGTTTGAACTTTGTATATTTTCATAAGCTTTAAGCTTATCACTTATATCATCAAGCTGCGACAAGCTCTGTACGTCAAAAAATTCCACATTATACATATTTTCATGATTTGTTACTTCTTTGATAACTGCATTATCAGAGTATTTTTTGATTATATCAGATAATTCGCTTTCTGTTCCGTCAAATGTACAGTAAAGCGCATTTGGTATATCATATAAATCATACTGCACACGAACCGGATTGTATAGAGCATAAGTTATAACTCCGTCCATGTACATTTTTCCTATCATCGACTTTATGCTATCATATTTCTGCTCCACTGTTTCAGGACTTATCTTATTATCATTTTCGTCTGGTACGTCGTAAAATTCTCCCTCATCGTATATATAATGTACATCAAAATCAAGATCTTTACAATATTTTTCATAAATTTCTGTCTTGTCTGCCGATTCACTGAACACAAGACTGAGATAGTTATACCGAAAATTATAATATGAAATATATCTGTGATTATTGTTGTTTGAATTGTAATACGTATATTCATAATCGGCTCTGCCGTCAACGTATCCCTCTTCTTTTAAAAGTGACAAAATATTATAGCCGCCACCTGCATCAACAGATAATGAGCAAGTATTCATTATCAATATTGCACTTAAAGCATATACAAATTTTTTAATATTTTTCATGTTTTCTTTCCCTGCCAATCTATATTTGGATTATTTTTATAGAAATGTAATATTTCAGTAGTTATTCGTGGTCCATAATTTACCATTTGTGTAACCAGTCCACTTGTAGATATATTACCGTTTTCATCAATGCATTCTGTATGAGAATATGCTATAATACCTATAACTGTATAATATTTTTTGTTATCATATTCAGTATAGGTATAAAGTGGAGAACCACTTTGTCCTGCTGCAACATCAACATTTGTTATTATATTTCTATCATAATCCATAGTTTCTGATTGTAAACAACTGTTTTCCATAAATGTTATATTGCCTGGACAAGTATATTTTCAATATTTATCTGAAGGAAATCCAGTAGTATAAACGTTTATTGAACTTCCTATAACACCATCTTTAGCTATTCCTAAGTTG
>CAMWPG010000103.1 GCA_947176075.1 uncultured Ruminococcus sp.
ACTAGTCGTCGGCAGCGTCAGATGTGTATAAGTTACATCTATAATAGTATACCCATTCAGATCTACACAATCGGAATTTATAACCTCAATAGTCCACTTGATTGTTCCATTGCTTTCATTGACTTGACTTCTTTTATCAACAGTAGGATACTTATCCGGAAAATCAACAATGACTTCCTGACCGTTTATAATAAATTTCTGATCGCCGCTCTCATCATCTCCGCTATTAAGCGAACCATCAAAGCTAAGCGCACCTCGAAGATTTTTTCCTTCTTTTATATATGCAATATACTCAGGAGTAAGAGTTATCTTTACGATTCCATCTTCTATTATATATGTACCAGCATCGCCGCCTTTATAATTAGGATCAGAAATCGTACCATGATCCACTATATTTCCATCTCTATCCTTAAATGTCGCCGTTAAATCTTTATTGCCCAAATCCCATCCTAAGTGTGGACCAGCACCAGAAAGATATTGATCAATGCCCGCAGTTCCGCCATTAAATTCATATTCTATATATGCATTCAAAGACAGAGGAGACGTATGCGCATTAAAAACTTCATTTGTAATTACTCCCGATTGATCAGCTTCATAAAAATAATTGTCATTGCTTGACATATTAGCTGTCCACGTATTGGCACTTGTAACATCAAGCATATTAGTACCTTCTATGCTGCTCGGTGCACCGGGAGTCGCAGTATAAAGCTCAATGTTCTCCATACTCACGCTCGCTTCCTGCAGCGTCATACTAATAGCCGGCATAATAAGGCTACTGATAACAGATAAAGTAATGAGCATCGAAAGAAGAGCGGTTACAGACAACCTCCTCTTCATATTTTTATGTTTATTTAAAAAAGACTGAATTTTTTCATTAAAGTTCATCTTTGCCCTCCCCTTTTTAAAATCATAAAATTTTAATCCAAACTAAATTGTACCGATCTGTTTAAACGGCCATATACGAAGCACGACCTCTCCTACTATAGACTCATTCGCAACACATCCAACCGATGTTGAACGGCTGTCAATAGATGTTGCACGATGGTCTCCCATTACAAACACTCGTTCATCAGGCACCTGATACGGCAAATTAATATCACATTCACCAAATGCTTTCTCGTTAAGATAAGGTTCATAAATAGCTTCGCCGTTAACATACACCGTACCATCTTCTGATATATCGATCATGTCACCGGAAACTCCTATAACACGTTTAAGCAGTACTTTATTATTATAATAAAAAGCTATTACATCGCCTTTCTTAAAGTCACCCCATTTTTTACAAATCACAAGTTCGTCATTCTGCAATGTTGGTGTCATACTCGTTCCTGTAACTCTAAGCACAGGCAAAAGCAACATTGAAATCAAAACTGCTATCGCTGCTACAACTACAAGAGAAGATATAGTGTTGCGCAAAACCTTTACATATTCTTTTTGATGACGAATTCTGTTTATTTCACTATCAAGCTGCTCCGCTGTAGGAAGCTCAATTTTTGTTTCATTCGCCATCCTTTTATTTCTCCGTTTCTTCTTTTTCAGATGAAGATTTCTTACCGGACTTTTTCGAATCCAAAGGTTCTTTAATATTCTTAAAGTCTCCCGCCTTGTAAATCGCATCTAACTGCTCAGTGATTTTATGTACGGTATTCAGAATTTCTTTGTTAACGTCAGCCTGTTCAGCTGCACGAACCTCAAGCTGACTGCGAAGAGCTTCATTTTCATTCTTTACATTGTCAAGCTCTTTCCTCAAATAATACATAAGCTCTAAAAGCTCAGTCCGTTTCAGCTTTTTTAATTCTTTATCCGTCATCTGGCATATCCTCCGATGCAGTTATTTATATGTCACTATATGTCACTTTTGTTTCTATACTTTTTCATCATGGATAAATTATATCATTATTCCGCCTACATGTCAACACATATGCTAATTTTTCATCGTATTTACAAAAAAATGTGGAATGATTTTATGCATATATACAATCCGTTTTTTAACTACTAATTACAATCCCTATAAATTGGAATACAGTATATTTTTTGAAGAAATTCGCAAACAAAATAATTCAAAAACTTGCCTTTTTCACATCTTTCTTTTCAAGAATTTCTGTATCTCATCAACAAATTCTCTGCCGTATTTTTGAGACCGCATCATACCTACACCAGATACGCTCATAAGTTCTTGAATATTTTGAGGTTTTCTTCGGCACATATCACGAAGAGCTGCATTTGAGAATACTACATACGGCGGTACGTGCTCCTTCATTGCCAGCTTCTCACGCAGTTTTCTGAGCCTCTGGAAAAGCTCCTCTTCTTCTGCACTTACATTTTCATAAGCATTATCAATCTTTTCCTTTTTTGAAACACGCATCTCAACACGCTTTTCTTTCCGTATAACCGCTGCCGACCCCGATGTAATAACAAGCTCCGAGTATTCTTTAAAAATTTTAGTTCCAAGATCACCGCTCGCTATCATTGAATCTATCATCTGCACTACATCCGTCACACTATAATCGCTCATTATTCCATATGTAGACAGCTTATCCAGACGCATTTCTATGATTGCTTTTTGTGTACTTCCTGTAAGCACCTGAGCAGTTTTAGTACGACTGAGGTGATAGCCATTCTGATGTCCTCTATATACGCATGAAATTATTTTCATAGCTTCAATTGTAATATCCTTCTTTTCTGTATTACCAAGACAGCCAGAACAGTTCCCGCAAAAAGGCGCAGGATTTTCCCCAAAATACCTGAGCATATAATTTCTCTGACATTCAACCGCCGTACAGTAGAATGTCATACTCTTCAACCGTTCCTTACTTTTAGCTATAAGAGATTCAATAAGCGCCGTATCCTGAGCATCAGCATTCTCACGAGACTGCTCAATCAAAAATTGATTAGTACGAACATCCCTGCCGCTGTAAAAAAGAATGCATTCAGCCGGTTCACCATCACGTCCGGCTCTGCCAGCCTCCTGATAGTAGCTCTCAATATCTTTAGGCATATTATAATGTATAACAAACGACACATTAGATTTATCTATTCCCATACCAAAAGCATTTGTTGCTACCATTATATTACTTCTGTCATAAAGAAAGTCCTCTTGATTCGCTGCACGTTCCTCCGATGAAAGTCCTGCATGATATCTTGTCGCACTTAAACCGGCATTGCAAAGCTCGTCGCAAACCTGTTCCACAAGCTTTCTTGAAAGGCAGTATATTATTCCGCTTCTGCCGATATATTTCTTCAATAATGAAAGTAATTCTTTTGATTTATCCTTTGGAGTTTTAACTCCAAAATATAGATTTTTTCTATCAAATCCTGTTGTTATCTCAGTCGGTTCATCCAGATCCAAGAAATTTATAATATCCTGACGCACCTGCTTTGTTGCTGTAGCAGTAAATGCTCCTATGACCGGACGAACCGGAAGCATCTTAACAAATTTTGATATATCAAGATAACTCTGTCTAAAATCCTGTCCCCACTGAGAAACACAATGAGCTTCATCCACAGTTATCATTGATATTTCATTATTCACAGCAAATCTCAAAAAGCTCTCCGTAAGCAGCCTTTCAGGTGCAACATAAATAAGCTTATATTCGCCGTGCCTTGCTCCTTGCATTACGATATGATATTCTTCAAGATTCATTGTACTATTTATAAAGGCAGCCGGAATGCCAGATTGTCTAAGACTTTCAACCTGATCCTTCATAAGAGATATAAGCGGAGATATTACTATTGATATACCATTCATCATTAATGCCGGCAGCTGATAGCATATAGACTTCCCGGCTCCCGTCGGCATTACAGCCAAAACATCCTTACCGCTAAGAAGCGCATCAACAGCCCCCTGTTGTCCCTCACGAAATGATGTATATCCAAAATATTCATGCAGCAGCTGAAGCTTCATAATTACCTTTCTCACTTCCAAATTGATTACTATAATTATAGTATAGCATATTTAATTTGCCTTTTCAAGGAAAAAATAGTTATAAATTCATGTAATAAAACATTTTTAAAAAGTTATAAAAAAGTTCTTGACAACAGGTGCCAAGTATGATATAATAATTAAGTCAAATGTTGATGCGAGTGTGCTGGAATAGGCAGACAGGCTAGCTTGAGGTGCTAGTGTTGGAAACGACGTGTGGGTTCAAGTCCCGTCACTCGCACCAAATTTTAAATGCCCTTTTTCATGAAAGAGGGCATTTAAAATCTTTTTGACATAATATAAATGGACAGATGGCTGAGCTGGTCTAAGGCGCACGACTGGAACTCGTGTATACGTTAATAGCGTATCGAGGGTTCGAATCCCTCTCTGTCCGCCAAGAGAATAATTGAAAAAGTCACGCAAATTTGGATAATTTCCAAAAATGCGTGATTTTATTTTTAGTAGGATTACTATAAAATTACACCATGAGCTATAATAATCTATAATATGTTATCTTATTCCTGCATAAGATTTATATGGAGGCGATGAATATGATATGCAGTTTGGCAGAGCTGAAAGATAAGGATATCATAAATATTTCCAGCGGAGAAAATCTCGGCTATGCCGATGATGTATGCCTTGATACAAAAACTGCTGCTGTAACAGGCATTGTGATCTATGGAAAGCCACGATATTTCGGCATATTTGGTGCAAGAGAGAAAAGTATTATAGGCTATGAACATATACGTCTTATAGGTAAAGACGTTATTCTTGTTGAATTAAAAAACGCATCAAATTTGTTTAGCATAGATAAATTAAGTTCTTAAATGTTTGCAAAAATTGTACATATAACAGCTGATATTTTCCTTGCCAAAAACAAGAAAATATGGTATAATAATTAAGCAATTCGCACGTTCGGTTTTTACAGACTGGTGCTTATTAATGTGGGTCGTCTGTAAGTCAAGTCGAGCGGAGGGCAAAAACCAATATTTTAGGAGGACTACACAATGGGCGTAGTATCAATGAAACAGCTTCTTGAAGCTGGCGTACACTTTGGTCATCAGACCAGAAGATGGAATCCGAAGATGGCACAGTACATCTTCACAGAAAGAAATGGCATTTACATCATCGACCTTCAGAAAACAGTAAAGAAGCTTGACGAAGCTTATATGTTCGTTCGTGACATTGCTGCACAGGGCGAATCCGTACTGTTCGTAGGTACAAAGAAGCAGGCAGGCGATTCTATTAAGGAAGAGGCTGTACGTGCCGGCGCTTACTATGTAAACGCACGTTGGCTGGGTGGTATGATGACAAACTTTACCACTATCCAGAGAAGAATCAAGAGACTGGAACAACTTCACGAAATGGAAAACGATGGAACATTTAACTTACTGCCTAAGAAGGAAGTTGGTAAGCTCCAGCTCGAGATTGAGAAGCTTGAAAAGTTCCTTGGCGGTATAAAAGATATGAAGAAGCTGCCAGGCGCACTCTTCATTGTTGACCCTCGCAAGGAGAGAATCGCTGTTGCAGAAGCTAAGAAGCTGAATATTCCGATCGTTGCTATCGTAGATACAAACTGCGATCCTGATGAGATAGACTATGTAATTCCGGGTAACGATGATGCTATCCGTGCAGTACGTCTGATCGCTGGAGTAATGGCTGATGCTATTATCGAAGGCAGACAGGGTGCTGATGCAGCTGCTGAGGCTGCTACAGAAGAAGCTGCATCAGAAGAAGCTGCTGCTGAATAAGACTTTAAACCCGAATATGTAAATGCTCATATTCGGGTTTTTCTGAATAAATTTAGATTACAGGAGGAAATGAAAATGGCAAATATTTCTGCTAAAGATGTAAATGAACTACGTAAGATGACAGGCGTAGGCATGATGGACTGCAAGAAGGCTCTTATGGAGACTGACGGCAATGTAGATAAGGCAATCGAACTGCTTCGTGAAAAAGGACTGGCAAGCCAGGCTAAGAAGGCTGACAGAGTTGCTGCTGAAGGTATGGTAGTAGCTAAGGTCAATGCTGACAACACAATCGGTGCTGTAGTAGAAGTTAACTCCGAGACAGACTTCGTTGCTAATACTGATGAATTCAAGACTTTTGTAAATACAGTAGCTGATACTATCATTGAAAAGAATCCGGCTGATATTGAAGCACTTAAGGCTTGTACTGTTGCCGGAGGCACAATGACAGTTGACGAAGCACTTCAGGAACTGTTCCTGAAAATCCGTGAGAATCTTCAGATCAGACGTTTCGTTCGCCTTGAAGGTATCCTCGTTCCTTATATCCACGGCGGCGGTAAGATCGGTGTTATGGTTAAAGCTGAAGCACCTGAAGCTACAGAGGGTGTTCTTACAGCAGCTAAAGATTGTGCACTTCAGGTTGCTGCTATGAATCCTCCTTACCTCTGCAGAACAGATGTACCGGCTAACGTTCTGGAAGAAGAGAAGAAGATCATCTTGGCTCAGATGGCTGAAGATCCTAAAATGGCAAGCAAGCCTGAACAGGTTAAGGAAAAGATCGCTGAGGGCAAGGTTGGTAAGTATTATTCTGAAAACTGTCTGCTCGAACAGACATTCGTTAAGGATAGCTCTATGAACGTTCAGCAGTATGTTGACAGCATCGCTAAGGGTGCTAAGATCGTTGAATTCATTCGCTATGAGCGTGGTGAAGGCATTGAAAAAAGAGTTGACAATTTTGCTGACGAAATCGCAAGCATGATCAAATAAATTTTGATTCAGCATTTATAAATCCGCTTTCGATAGGTTTATCATAAAGCGGCATTCTATCAAAAAACCCCGAATCTGAAAACAGAATCGGGGTTAGATTTTTTATTTATGAAAAAATAAGTAAAATTTCTTAACAAGCATTAATGACCATCTTTTATATCAAATCTCTTTTTATTTCACAAGAAAGCTGTTTTTTTCTGTCGAACTTACGTTATACTGAGAATTTTTTGATTGAATATCCTTGCGGAACAAGAATTTGAAAATGGTTCTGACAAAAGGCTGAATAAAGAATAACTGACTGAAAAATGCAAATGGGAAATTAAAGCATACGAGCTTTAACCAGTTTGCAAAAAGCGTAAATATAGAAAATCCCATGTAATATGGATAGTATAGCCATGCAGCGATAAAACTCATGACAGGGCACATAATACCAACAGTTGCACAGATAATAGCAGTTTCAAAAATTACAGGATGCGTAGTACGCATATCAAATACTTTGCAGGCAAGCTTGAATGACATGGGACTTCCCACAAAAATTTCAATTAAATAGGCAAGTACGAACTCTACCAGCACAATTGCCCATATTGGAACTGTGCTTCCGCAAAGCATGACACCGCCCTGTGCCCTAATTGCTGCAAGCACGCTGTTTTCACCTGTTACGTTCATAAGCATACTTCCGTTTATGACGTACAGACTGTAAAATACGTATCCATGCACCGTTATAATAAC
>CAMWPG010000104.1 GCA_947176075.1 uncultured Ruminococcus sp.
TATATATATTCCCTCAAGTGTTTGAAGCTTTCTTCCCTTTAAACTGCCTGCTATGACTCTCATTATTACTTACACCTCATTTACCATTTTCACATTCCTTTTTATTATACAGTAATTCTGTCGTTTTGTCTATAGTTTATGAAAAAAAACGTGCTGTTTGTTGTTTTGCACAATAAACAGCATGAATATATTAGATATTTTGAATAGTTTCGTACAAAGCTTTACCACACTCAATGCCTACTCCAGCAACTCTTGCAAGTTCTTGTGGATCGGCTCTTTTCATATTTTCTTTTGTTTTGTAATAAAGCAGAAGTTTTTGTGCCTTTTTTATGCCGATTCCATGCACAGATGTAAGTTCGAGTTCATAAGATGCTTTTTTATGACAAATACGCATATAAGAAATTGCAAACCTGTGAACTTCATCTTGGATTTGAGTAATAAGATTAAAGGCGTTCACATATTTAGAAACTTCAATTTCCTTTCCTTCAGCTGCAATAGCACGCGTACGATGTTTATTATCTTTTACCATGCCAAAAATAGGAATGTCAATATCAAATTCTTCAATAATCTGCTTAACTGCGTTTACATGACCAATTCCACCATCAAGAAGTATAAGATCCGGCTTTTTTCTGAAACCTTCATCACCATCCTGATTTATCAGATGAGTAAGTCTTCTTCGAAGTGCTTCCTGCATACATGCGTAGTCATCCGGGCTATTTTTCTCGGGAAAAGAAAATCTTTTATAAGCCTTCTTAAGCGGTCTGCCATTTTCAAAAACTATCATACCTGCAACTATAGATGAAGATGAAAGATTAGAAATATCATAAGCTTCTATATATAATGGTGCGCTTTTTAATCCCAGAATATTACCAAGAGTATCGAGAGCTTTTACTTCTTTAGCAGTTCGCCCTGCTCTTAGTGCAAGTTCTTCTGCGGCATTATTTTTAGAAAGATCCATAAATTTTACAAGCATACCTTTTTGCGGCATATGAATATATACTCTTGTTCCTGCAAGATTTGTAAGCCACTTTTCGAGAATTTGTGCATCGGCAATATCAGAATCAACATAGATATTCTTAGGAATATCGGTTCTGCCATGATAATATTGCTGCATAAATGATTGTAAAAGCTGTGAACTATTATATTCGTCTTCATTGAAAAAAAAAGTTTGCTTATCAAAAAGTCTTCTATCTCTATAAAGCAGTATTGAAACACACTGATTTCCGTTGTTTTCTAATGATGCAATAACATCTGCATCTTTAATATCTGAATCAAGAATTTTTTGTGTTTCACCAGCTTTGCGTATAGCATTTATGCGATCACGAAGAATTGCTGCACGCTCAAAATCAAGCTTTTCAGCGGCTTCCTCCATCTCTGTTTTCATACGCTTTGCTGACATTTCACTGCCGCCTTTTATATATTCAATTGCCTGCTGTATTGTATCATAATATTCATTTTGGCTGATTTTTCCACGACAAACGCCGCTGCAAAGGTTTATATGATAATTAAGGCATGATCTTCCTTTGCAAAAGTCTTCAGGAAATTTTTTATGACATGTTGGCAAACGAAATACACGGTTCACTTCTGCAATTGTTTCACGTGGAACATTTCCGCTCATATAAGGACCGAGATATTTACCAGACTTTTCTTTATTTTTTTCTGCTGTTATTATAGGATAAGGATCGTCTGAAATTCTAATATAGTTGTATCCTTTATCATCCTTTAAAAGTATATTATACTTAGGCTGATGTTGTTTTATAAGGCTGCATTCCAATACAAGAGCCTCATATTCAGAGTCTGTTACAATAAAATTATAATCATATACGTTACAAACCATACTCGCTACCTTTGGTGTGTGATCTGCACCTTCACGAAAATAACTTGTAACACGATTTTTGAGATTTTTAGCTTTACCTATATATATTATCTCACTCTGTTTATTCTTCATAATATAAACACCCGGAGATGTTGTAAGCTTCGCTGTTTTATCTCTCAAAAAAGGTAAACGAACGTTCATATGCACCTCCAGGTGAATTAAGTTTTAATCAGTTTTTCAAAGCTTTAAGAGCCTTCTGACCTATATCATGACGATAATGAACATTTTTCCAGTTTATTGATTCAACGCCATTATATGCAATTTCAAGAGCTTCTTCAAGAGAATCGGCAATAGCTGTGACGCCCAGTACACGACCACCTGCATTAATAAGCACACCATTGTTGTCAAGCTTAGTTCCAGCGTGATATATAAAGCAATTTTTAGTTTGCCCCATTTCATCAAGTCCGGAAATAATTAAACCGCTTTCATATTTTTTAGGATAACCGCCGCTTGCCATTATTACACACGCAGCACTTTCATTTTTCCAATTTACAGTCAAATCTTCAAGGCATTCTTTTTCAATAGCTTCGATGATATCTACAAAGTCCGTATTCAGAAGAGGAAGTATGACTTGTGTTTCAGGATCACCAA
This sequence comes from uncultured Ruminococcus sp., assembly GCA_947176075.1. Classification (GTDB taxonomy): domain Bacteria; phylum Bacillota; class Clostridia; order Oscillospirales; family Ruminococcaceae; genus Ruminococcus_C. The sequence goes on from CAMWPG010000104.1 coordinate 2,468, forward strand.
AACGACAGTTATATTCAATGACTTTAGGTCCTTGCTGTGTGAGCATGAGACCGAAATATAGACATCCTTTAAATGTACGTCCCTCTGTCTGCATGGCACGAATAGTCGGAAGGAAAATTGTTTCCATACACTCCTTTGCAATCTCATCAGTATAATAAGGATTAGGCGCAACAGTACCCATTCCGCCTGTATTAAGTCCCTCATCATTATCAAGAGCTCGTTTATGATCCATAGAAGAAACCATCGGCTTTATTGATTTTCCATCTGTAAAGCACAGAACGGATACTTCGGGACCTGTAAGGAATTCTTCAACTACAACATGTGATCCGCTTTCACCGAATATTTTATTTTCCATTATATCGAAAACGGCATTTTTTGCCTCGTCATAATTTTTTGCAATAACAACACCCTTGCCAAGTGCAAGACCATCAGCTTTAATAACAGATGGATATGTGTTCTCATTTGAAATATATTCCAAAACATTTTCAGGATCACTGAATACAGCATATTTTGCAGTAGGAATATTGTATTTCTGCATCAAATTTTTAGAAAAAACCTTGCTGCCTTCAATTATGGCAGCAGCTTTATTAGGTCCAAACGTACGGAAACCTGCCTCCTGCATAACATCAACCATTCCTGCAACAAGCGGATCATCAGGAGCTACGAATACGAGATCAACATTAAGCTTTTTTGCAAGTTTCAGCATTCCGTCTATATCAGTAGCCTTGACTGGGAAACATTCTGCATACTTGGAAATTCCGCCGTTTCCAGGTGCGCAGTATAGTTTGGAAACTCTTTTGCTTTCTGCAAGCTTCATTATAATAGCGTGTTCACGTCCGCCTCCGCCTACAACTAATATTTTCATAGGTTTCCCTCCGTCATCAGTGATGAAACAGACGAATGCCTGTGAATGCCATCGCGATATCGTACTTATTGCAGGTCATTATAACATGATCGTCGCGAATAGAACCGCCCGGCTCTGCAATATACTTTACGCCACTCTTGTATGCACGTTCAATATTGTCACCAAATGGGAAGAAAGCATCAGAACCAAGACATACATCAGTATTTTGACTTAGCCATTCCTTCTGTTCTTCCTTAGTAAATATCTCAGGTTTTACCTTGAAAATATTTTCCCATGCTCCATCAGCCAAAACGTCCATATATTCATCGGATATATATACATCAATAGCATTATCCCTGTCCGGTCTGCGAATATCGTCTTTAAATTGCAGACCCATTACTTTAGGATGTTGTCTCATCCACCATATATCAGCCTTGTTGCCTGCCAAACGTGTACAGTGAATTCTTGACTGCTGACCAGCACCTATACCGATTGCTTGTCCGTTCTTTACGTAACATACAGAATTTGACTGAGTATATTTCAGTATGATAAGTGCAATAATCAGATCACGCTTCTTATCCTCCGGGATATTCTTATTATCTGTAACAATATTAGTAAGCATATGGTTATCTATTTTCAGCTCATTTCTACCCTGTTCAAAGGTCACGCCGAATACCTGCTTGCGTTCAATTTCATCAGGAACATAATTTTCATCAATTTTAATAATATTATATGTTCCTTTACGCTTTGATTTCAAAATCTCCAATGCCTCAGGTTCATAACCAGGAGCTATTATACCATCAGAAACTTCACGCTGAATCATCTTGGCTGTAGGTACATCACATATATCAGAAAGTGCGATAAAGTCACCATATGATGACATTCTATCAGCACCTCTTGCTCTTGCATAAGCACATGCAAGAGATGAAAGCTCACCTAAATCATCTACAAAATAAATCTTTTTCAGTGTATCGGAAAGTGGTTCTCCAACTGCTGCACCAGCAGGAGATACGTGCTTGAATGATGTCGCAGCACACATTCCGGTGGCTTGCTTTATCTCACGAACAAGCTGCCAGCCGTTGAAAGCATCAAGGAGATTGATGTAGCCCGGTTTTCCATTGAGTACGGTAATAGGAAGATCAGTACTATTTTCCATATATACTCTTGAAGGCTTCTGATTTGGATTACAGCCGTATTTAAGCAACATTTCATTTGACATTGTAATATCCTCCATTCAGCAGTTTTTATTTATGATTTTTGTATTGCATTCTCCTGTTTCAATATCAATGAAACGGACAAACAGAGATACCTTGTTATCTTCATTAATGTTATTCCATAGCTTTTCAGTAAATGCATCTATATCACCAGTAATTCTTATCTTTTCAGGCTCTCCTTCAAAACTTGGCAGTGGATTTCCGTCACCCTGATAAGTATGAATAAAATGACCTATACCGTCCATAGGACAATCATATGAAAATGTGAAACGATGGCAGGCAGCTGGATCACCATCTGCACTTTTCAAAATAGACATAGAATAAGAAAAACCGTTCTCCATATCTATTATACCTGAAATACGAGGTGTAAAATTAGGTTCATCAGGCTCAAATTTGCGTATTCTAAGAGACTGCTCAAAAGTTTTACCCACAGCCATCTGCTCATAAACTGTATCTGTTTGATCACCATTTGTAACAATAGTAGTCTTGCCCAATACTCTTACCGGTGCATATATAATAAGGCTAGGATCTACCAGTTTAGCTGGATCAAAAGCCTCGGTACGAATTCCTTCGCCATCTTTTACAAATACTCTGTTTCTGCTGTTCTCACTTCTGCCCATAATAAAATAAGCAGCTACTGCATAACGTCCACATTCAGATTTTCCCAGAATTATTCCTCTGCCGGGATAAGAATTACTTCTTAGTTCGTTGCTTATACATTTTATTTCCATGAGTTTTACCTCCGTTATTCAAAAATATATACTCTGTTATTTTTGACCTTTATCTTATCAGCACAAAAAAGCTCAGTTGCTTTTGGAAGAATTTTCCACTCAGCCTGTTCCATTATGCGCCTTTGCAATGTTTCAGGGGTATCATTTTCGAGAACATCTACAGGCTGCTGCAATATGATAGGACCGCCGTCAGCTATCTCATTTACAAAATGAACTGTAGCTCCAGATACCTTCACGCCTCTTTCAAGGGCATATTCGTGAACACGAAGCCCATAAAATCCTTCTCCGCAGAATGACGGAATAAGTGACGGGTGTACATTTATAATACGATTTTCAAAAGCTTTTATGAACTTTTCCCCTAAAATTGTCATAAATCCTGCGAGTATTATCAGATCAGCTTTTTCTTCGATAAGCACTTCAAGCAGTGCGTCAGTATAGCTTTCAGATGTAGAATAATTTTTTCTTGGCACTATGCGTGATGGGATTCCTGCATTTTTAGCACGTTCCAGTGCATATACGCCTTCCTTTGACGATATAACGCAGCTTATGCTTCCGTTTCTGATATCTCCACGCTTTTCTGCATCAATAAGCGCCTGTAAATTAGTTCCTCCTCCTGATACAAGTACAATAATACGTTTCATAATCGCACCTGCTTTTACTTCAGAATTACGCCCTCTGTGGATTCAACAAGCTCGCCGAGTATATATGCCTCTTCACCGGCAGCATTAAGAATGCTCACCGTCTTGTCCGCATCCTCCTGAGATACGCTTACAATCATACCAACGCCCATATTAAATGTATTAAACATATCACGCTCAGGAATATTTCCTGTTTTAGCGATAAGATCAAATATAGGCAGTATCTGTACATCACTTTTATCGATCTTTGCTGCAAGATTCTTTGGCAGAGATCTCGGAATGTTTTCATAAAAGCCGCCGCCCGTGATATGAGCGATAGACTTTACGTTCACCTGCTGAAGCAGTGACAGTATAGGTTTTACATAGATTTTTGTAGGAGTAAGTAGACACTCACCGAGAGTTGTTCCGAGATCTGGTGAATATCTTGCGAGGTTTTGCTCATTGATTGTGAATACCTTTCGTACAAGAGAGAACCCGTTTGAGTGTACACCGCTTGATTTGAGCGCAATAATAACATCCCCTGCCTTTTGCGTATCAAGATTCAAAACCTTATTTTTATCTACAACGCCAACAGCAAAACCGGCAACATCATATTCATCTTCAGGATAAAAGCCAGGCATTTCAGCTGTTTCTCCGCCTACCAATGCGCAGCCTGCTTGTACACATCCTTCTGCAACGCCTGATACGATATCAGCCACTTTCTCAGGTATATTTTTTCCAAGAGCAATATAGTCAAGGAAGAACTGCGGTTTTGCACCACAGCAGATGATGTCGTTAACACACATAGCTACGCAGTCAATACCTATAGTATTATGCTTATCCATAAGGAATGCGATCTTAAGCTTTGTTCCTACGCCGTCAGTTCCTGATACGAGTACAGGCTTTTCAATACCAGTCAAGTCAAGCTCATACAGGCCGCCAAAGCCGCCTATACCTGTGAGTACATTTGATGTCATCGTTCTTGCAATATGCTCTTTCATAAGAGATACTGCCTTGTAACCGGCTGTTACGTCAACACCAGCCTTTTTGTAGCTTTCAGAATAGCTTTCCATTTAAACCTCCATGGTTATTTCTATATTAATTCTCGCTTTAAGCTTTTTTAATCAGTAATTATATTCAATATTTATTTTAATCACGACTGTTTTAATTATTTTTTGCTTTACTTTTTTTAATTATTATAGAAAATTTCAAAAATTTAAAA
>CAMWPG010000105.1 GCA_947176075.1 uncultured Ruminococcus sp.
TAAATAAAGTTATCATTTGTGCATGAAATAACAGTAGCAACATTAAGCATAATGACAGCGTTTATTTAATCTGTTCACTGAACTCATAATATTATTAATGATAGAAAACATCATAAATTTAGCATAAAAAATCATTTAAATAATATTTTAATTATGATATAATGTAATAAAAATATTATAGGTCGCATAGATTAAATCTGATGTAATCGGAGGAATAAACATGAATATAAAAAATTTTTATGGTAAGCTTTCGGCTTGCGTTGTGACATCTGCCGTTATAGCTTCAGTTGCAGGTGCGATTGCGCCACAGCTAAGGAGCAATGTGAGCGCTGCTGATGATTTGTTGGTATTGGCAGCAGCTCCCGCCGATGTCAATGGAGATTCTGTTGTTAATGTGTTTGATCTCACGCTCTATAAACAGTATCTTGTTACAGGTGAAGCATTTCCGGTGCTTAACGGCAATTACATTGCAGATGTTAATGAAAATGGAACTGTTGATCTAAACGATGCAAGATTGGTTCAGGATTTCATTGTCGGCAAGATACCTTATTTTAAATTTAAAACTCTGCAATATCTTGCTATAAACGGTGAAATAACAAACGGTATTACCGAAACTGTAAATGCAGGTTCTTCTATTGGAACGTATGTAAACTTAGACAATGAGATTGGCAGCAATCTTAAATTTACTGTAGATGTTCCAGAGGATGGTAATTATGAACTTACATTCCGCAATGCAAATGGCGGCAAGGCGGAACGTCCTATGCGTATAAGTATGAGCTGCTCTGAGGATACATGGCGGGTGCAGTTCCCGATGACAGACAATTGGACAACATGGACGCAATCCTCAATTGTTGTTCCTTTAAAAGCTGGCATTCAGACTATTACTCTTACATCTTTATCAGCCGATGGCGGACCTAATCTTGATTATATGAATATGACAAAGACAGATGCTGATGCAGATACTCCTGAAAAGAAAGAAAAACCTAAGAACGGTATGCAGGTAGAGTCTCTTAACAGAGGACTTATTGCATCTAATACAGGAAAAGGTATGCTCCTTAGCTGGAGAAGTCTTGCTACTGATTCATATGATACTACATTCAAGCTGTATAAAAACGGTGAATTGTTGACTGATATTTCTAAGGAATCTGCTACAAATTATCTCGACAGCACCGGAACACCAGAGGATAAATATACTATTGAAGCATATGAAGGAACTTCTGCATCATCAAATACTGAGTCTGCTATAGTTCTCGGAACAAAGAACAGCGGTCAGAGCGGTGCGTATTTTGATATTCCTCTTGATGTTCCAGCTCCCCTTACAATGCCTGATGGTTCAAGCTGCACATATCTTCCGAATGATGCTTCTGTAGGTGATGCCGATGGTGACGGAGAATATGAAATTTTCCTCAAATGGGATCCTACAAATTCTCAGGATAACTCAAAAAATGGTTATACCGGTAATGTTTATATTGATTGCTATAAGCTAAACGGAACGAAATTATGGCGTATTGATCTCGGAAAGAATATACGTGCAGGTGCGCATTACACTCAATTTATGGTCTTTGACTATGATGGAGACGGCAGAGCTGAACTTGTATGTAAAACAGCTGATGGAACTGTTGACGGAACAGGCAAGGTAATTGGTGATGCTTCTGCCGATTATCGTTCAGATGCCGGAAGAATCCTTACAGGTCCTGAGTATCTCACACTCTTTGATGGTATGACAGGTACAGCGCTTGATACTATTGATTATAAGCCCGGAAGAGAAGATCATAGTAAGTGGGGCGATAATTACGGAAATCGTGTTGATCGTTTCACTGCTGCAACAGCGTATCTGGACGGCAAGAAGCCAAGCGTCATTATGTGCAGAGGATACTATACAAGAATGGCTGCAACGGCTTACGATGTAGTTAACAAGAAACTTGTAGAGCGCTGGGCTTTTGATACAGGTCACAATGAATCTGTAGCTGGTTATGGCGATGGAAATCACAACTGTATGCCTGCTGATGTTGACGGTGACGGTAAACAAGAGCTGGTGATTGGTTCAGCAGTGATCGACGATAATGGAAAGCTGCTCTATACGTCAGGAATGGGTCATGGCGATGCTATGCATGTTGGAGACTTAGATCCAAACAATCCAGGACTTGAAATATTTATGTGTCACGAAGAAAAAAAATCAGGATATGGAATATCACTTCGTGACGGAAAAACTGGCAATACGCTATTCAAAGAAAATGCCTCCGGAGATACTGGAAGATGTATTGCTGACAATCTAATTCCGGGAAATAATTCTGCTGAAATTATAGGCAGCCATAATGCTGTTGTATATGATACATCCGGAAATAAGGTTTGTGACTGGTCTAATATAACAAAATGGGGACAGAATTCCGTTGTTTACTGGACAGATACACTCGAGAGAGCAGTTATGGACAGAGCTATGATCGACCAGTATGGAAAAGGAAGAGTTTTCACAGGTGACGGTGCATCATATAATAATGCATCAAAATCAAATGCAGTTATCTCATGCGACCTTTTCGGAGATTGGCGTGAAGAAGTTATATTCCATACAAATAACGGTTCTGCACTTAGAGTATTCAGCACCACATTTTCAACAGACTATAAGATATACTCACTTATGCATAATCCACAGTATCGTGCACAGGTTGCAGGTCAGAATGTAGGATATAATCAGCCGCCTCATACTGACTACTTCCTTGGCACAGATTTCCCACTGCCTGAAGTCCCTGAAGTTTACGCCGCAGAGGCAGAATAAAATCTTGTAATTTTTCAAGTATATGCACAAAAATAAAACCCGTGAAGAAAAGGCGGGCGCTCATAAAGAAGTTTTCGCAATAGCACTTATGATCTTCCGTCAAAAGTGCTATTGCGTTTCTATTGACAATGTAACGGCTTTGATGTATAATTATTACTAAGATAAATCGGAATTTATGGAGGTAACACGATGGCAACAAGCAAAGATTATTTGAATTATATTTTGGAACAATTATCTGAGTTAAACGAGATCACTTATAGGGCAATGATGGGCGAATATATCATTTATTTTCAAGGTAAAATAGTAGGTGGGATTTATGATAACAGATTTCTTGTTAAACCTACAAAATCTGCTAAGGAACTTATGCCTGATTCCCCTCTTGAATTGCCCTACGAAGGTGCAAAGGAAATGTTGTTGGTAGAGAATGTTGATAGTAAGGACTTTTTAACGAAATTATTCAATGCAATGTACAGTGAACTTCCTGCACCTAAGAAGAAAAGGGAGTAGTATAAATTCTGATTTATGCGAGTAATCGAATATTAACAACAAGCCTCGAAGCAGTTATCAATAATTGCTTCGAGGCTTAAATTTCTTTATGAGTATTGAACTAAATCTTCACGGGTTTTAGAAATCGTTTATTATCTTTTTATTATGTGCGGATTTTTGTACGTAAAATATAATTAACAGGCTCTTTTATAAGCTCATCTGACCTACATCAGGCAAATCTTTTGATATTCCTCCTGCTGCCGGAATATTTTTTGCACGATATTTTTTTAAACTTTCAGCCTTTGCTTGATCTACTACAAAAGCTTGTGTTATCTTCTGTTTTGTTTTAAGGTTCATAACTTGTACACCCTGCGTATCACGTGTGGATTTTTGAGAAACAAGCTCTGTATTAATAAGCATTGCACGACCTCCGTTTGAACGAATGAATACATCGCATTCTTCATTAAATTCCAGCACTGCTACAAGAGGCGATTTGTCATTGAAAGCCTTAGAAAGCTTTTTTCGATTTGTTTTGGTTTCATAGGCATTTACAGCTATTCTTGCAGCCTTGCCATTTTCATACACAAATAAAAGATGTCCGCTATAATTCCGAGTAACTATCATATGTATGACATATTCACCCTCATCGAACTGAAGCTTGGCAGGAATATAATCACCCATAACACTTGCTTTGCACACATCAAAAGCTGAAAGCTTTGCCTTATACGCTTGCCTTAGACTTGTAAGGAATATTACATCTGCACGATTTGTTGTCTCTACATGACGGCAAACCTCATCGTTTTCCTTTAGCTTCTGTTCAGCGTTCATTCTAAGAGATGCAGGTGTTATCTTCTTGAAATATCCGCTTTCCGTCAAGAAAACATTCATAGGATCATCTGAAACTTCTATATCTGTTGATACATCAGATATTTCATCCGCATGAAAGAATAGAGTACGCCTGGATTGACCATATTTTTTTGCAGTTTCTTTAAGCTCCTTAGCAATTATACTGCGTATTTTCTTCGGACTTTCAAGAATCGTTTCCATCTCTGAAATTTCTTTTCTGATATTGTCTATTTCATTTGTACGATTCAAAATATATTCACGATTCAGATGCCTAAGTTTGATCTCAGCCACGTATTCAGCCTGAATATCGTCTATTCCAAATCCTGCCATAAGATTTGGAATAACATTTAATTCCTCTTCAGTCTCACGTACTATTTTTATAGCTTTATCTATATCAATAAGTATCTTTTCAAGACCTTCTAACAAATGCAGCTTTTCACGTTTTTTTCTCAAATCAAAAAATACTCTTCGTTTTACGCAATCAGTACGAAAAGCGATCCATTCGTTTAATATCTCACGAATCCCCATGACCTTTGGTGTTCCGCTGATAAGAATATTGAAGTTGCAGGAATAGCTATCCATCAAAGGAGTAAGCTTATAGAGTTTTTGCATCACTTTTTCAGGATCAGTATTGCGTTTGAGATCAACTGCTATTTTAAGCCCTCCCCTGTCTGTTTCATCACGAACATATGAAATTTCTCTTAGCTTTCCATTCTTTATATTCTCAATAATTTTATCTATTATTGCTTCTATAGTCGTACTGTATGGTATCTCTGTTATTTCTATGCATCCGCCCTGCTTATCATAGTTCCATTTGGCACGGATCTTAAAGCTCCCTCTGCCCGTTTCTACAACACGACGAAGTTCGTTTTCATCCATAAGCAGGAATCCACCGCCTGGAAAATCCGGTCCCTTTAATGTAGTCAATATATCATGATCGGGATTCTTCATAAGCTCAATGGTAGTTTCACATACTTCTGAAAGATTAAATGGACATACTGCACTTGCCATTGATACAGCAATACCTACATTTGCATTTACAAGGACTGATGGAAAGGTAGTCGGAAAGAGTGTTGGTTCCATCATTGTATTATCATAATTCGGCATGAAATCAACAGTTTCTTTGTCTATATCACGGAAAAGCTCTTGACAGATAGGTTCAAGCTTTACTTCAGTATAACGGCTTGCAGCATATGCCATATCACGAGAATACGATTTACCAAAATTACCCTTTGAATCTACATAAGGATGCAGAAGAGCTTCATTTCCTTTAGCAAGTCTTACCATAGTTTCATAAATTGCACTGTCACCATGTGGATTAAGACGCATTGTCTGTCCTACAACATTTGCAGATTTAGTACGTGCGCCATTTAAAAGTCCCATTTTATACATAGTATACAGAAGCTTTCTATGAGATGGTTTGAAGCCATCTATCTCAGGCAATGCACGTGAAATAATAACACTCATGGCATATGGCATATAATTTTTTTCAAGTGTTTCAGTTATTTTTTCCTCTGCTACTATGCCCGAACCCTCTATATAGGCATTTGGCAGTATTTCAGATGAATTTCTTTTTTCAGATTGCTTTTTTCTTGCCAACTCTGGATCTCCTTTCTGTCTACTGCACTTTTTTTAACTTTACCGCAGCCCAGCCTTCTTTTTCTTTGATATCAAGAACTTCAAAGCCATTAGCTTTGACTGTTTCAACTACCTCGTTCTTACGTTCACTGATGATACCGGATATTATAAGTATGCCATTATCCTTCAGGAATTTCGGGAATATCGGAGACATAGCTTTCAGTACGTCAGCTACAATATTTGCACATATCACATCGTAATCTGTTCCTATCTCCTCCACAAGAGCGTTGTCTGTAAGGATATTTCCGCATCTTACTGTATATTTACTCTTATCAAGGTTATTTTTTTTAGCATTCTCACAGGCGATACGTAAGGCATTTTCTTCTATATCCACTGCAAATGTATTCTTTGCTCCCAGAAGCATTCCTCCTATAAAGAGTATTCCGCTTCCGCATCCAAGGTCAAGAAGTTTTGTATCCTTGTTTATCTCTTTTTCCATAAGCTCAAGACAAAGTCTTGTAGTATGGTGTTGACCTGTACCAAAGCTGCTTGCAGGATCTATTTCGAGAGTAGTTCTTTCGGCAGGACAACCATCTTCTTCCCACGACGGCTTGATATACAACTTTTCGCCAACGCAAAAAGGCTTGAAATACTGTTTCCAGTTATTAGCCCAATCCTCTTCACATATACCTGAAAGCTCTACTTCCAGTCTGCCATAGATATTGTCAATATCTGAAATTTTAAGCCGCAATAAAAGCTCTCTTATCATATGTAAAATTTCTGCACCCTGAGAATCTTCCGGCAAATACACGGTAACGCAGCTTTCACAATTTAAAAGCCGGAGAAGATCTTCATCTACATAATCCCATTTGCCATCCTTATTTTCAAGAAATTCATTGAAATCCTCGGCATCCTGAATTGAAAAACCACGTATGCCAAGATCCATAAGACAGCTTGTCAGTATATCTACTGTCTCTTATAAACAACTCCGA
>CAMWPG010000106.1 GCA_947176075.1 uncultured Ruminococcus sp.
TATTTCATTCTTTGTATGATACCATACACTTTGCTTTTCAAGTTTTTTAACTATACTATGATGGAATCTATATCCTATTTAAAACAGGGCTTCGGATTTCTGAATTTGTAGGGCTGACGCTGAATGATATTGATATGCAGAACCGAAAAATCAACGTCAATCATCAATTACAGCGAAAAAGGAATATGGAGTATGTGATTGAGGAAACAAAGACCACAAGCGGTACGAGGGAAATACCGATGTCTGATGAGGTGTATGCGTGTTTTCAGCGAATCATTGCAAACAGAAAGAAAGTAAAAACCGAGCCTATGATAGATGGCAAATGTGGATTTCTGTATCTGGATAAAAATGATATGCCGATGGTAGCACTGCATTGGGAGAAATACTTTCAACATATTTGTGAGAAGTACAACAGAATTTATAAAGTGCAGATGCCAAAGGTCACGCCTCATGTATGCAGGCATACTTTTTGTTCCAACATGGCAAAAAGTGGCATGAATCCGAAAACACTCCAGTACCTTATGGGACACTCTGATATAGGAGTAACGCTGAATACCTATACGCACATTGGCTACGATGATGCGAAAAAAGAGTTAGAACGGATGGCAAAAGCCGAGTAGTAAAATGGCATGATTCTTTTCAATTTACTACTTTTTTTACTACTTTTGAGGTAAAAGATATGCCAATTTAGACTACAATATGCCAAGAACAAAGGGTGATTGCGAACGACAGGAAAAGCCGATAAATCAAGGAAATACAGTAAATACAAGGAGTTTCAAAGATATGATTAAGATATTATTTGTATGCCACGGAAATATTTGCCGCAGTCCTATGGCGGAGTTTATTTTCAAGGATATGCTGCAGAAATGCGGACGTGAAAAAGAGTTTGGCATTGCTTCAAGTGCCACAAGCACCGAGGAAATATGGAACGGAATCGGAAATCCTGTATATCCGCCTGCAAAAGCAGAGCTTGCAAAGCACGGTATCTCCTTCGAAGGAAAAAGAGCTGTACAGCTGAAAAAATCAGATTATGATAAATACGATTTGTTTCTCTGCATGGACAGCAGAAATGTCACAAATACGATGCGGATTTTCGGCGGTGACCACGATAATAAAGTTCGCAAACTGCTGAAAAATAAAGATGTTTCAGACCCTTGGTACACGGGCAGATTTGACGTTGCCTATAATGATATTTACGAGGGCTGCCGTCAGCTTCTGGAGAGTTTATGATGCAGATATGGAATCCTTGGCATGGCTGTCGTAAATATTCAGAGGGCTGCGACCATTGCTATATGTATTACCTTGATGCACAGCGTGACCGTGACGGCAGTGAGATATATAAAACAAAAACAAACTTTAATCTTCCGCTGAAAAAGACAAGGCAGGGAACGAATAAAATCCAGCCTGGAACATTGCTTCACGTCTGCATGACCTCTGATTTCTTTCTTGAAGAAGCAGATGAGTGGCGTGAAGAAGTATGGAACATGATACGTCAGCGTTCGGATGTGATGTTCTGGATTCAGACAAAACGTGCGGAGCGTATTGAAGAAAATCTGCCGTATGATTGGAACGACGGCTGGGAAAATGTCATTCTATGCGTAACAACAGAAAATCAGAGACGTGCTGATGAAAGACTTCCGATTTTGTTGAGTATTCCTGCAAAGCATAAAGCTTTTATGTGTGCGCCTATTTTATCGGAAATCCATGCAGAACAGTATCTTGCAGCAGGGCAGTTTGAAAAGGTTCTTGCTGACGGCGAAAATTATGACGGAACAAGACCTTGTCGTTATGAATGGATAAAGTCATTGCATGACCAGTGTGAAAACGCAGATGTGCCGTTTGACTTTATCGGTACAGGAAATATTTTTATCAAAGACGGTAAGGCATACCGAATTCCGAAAGCGTATCAGAGAGTACAGGCACAGCGTTCGGGACTTAGTTATCCGTCAGAAAATACGGATATTCCAATGCAGCCGAAATGTCGGTTCTGCAAAAGGAAAAACAGCTGCAATGGCTGTCATTGGTGTGGAAAGTGTGACTGAAGAAGAATAAAAGGAGAATCAGAATGAAGTATGGAAAATCAATCGAATTATTCCTTGTAAATGGTACTGCTGACAGTATTGTGACAGCGGAACTATCAAACTGGAACGGAAAGGCGATAAAAATTCCACGTATTGAGGTTGCAGGATGCAGACGAGAGGACATCACGCAGGCAGGTGTATACTTCTTGTTTTACAAAGGGGACGACGGTGCGGATTCTGTGTATATTGGTGAGGCAGAAAATGTAAAGGAACGCCTTGTACAGCATATACGTGACTACACTTCAGAAAAAGAAAAGTATTATTGGAGTACAGCTGTCATTTTTGTGGGTAGGGATTTAAATAAAGCTTTGATTCGTTATCTTGAAAACCGGTTTGTGAAAATCGCCAGAAGTCTCAAAAGATATTTGGTGCTGACTAAAAATACATATCGTAATACAGTCATGAAAGAATCACAGATTGCAGCAATGGAAGAATTCATAGAAAATGTAAAAATCCTGTTGGGAGCTCTTGGATTTAAAGTTCTGGAACCTCTGGACAAGCCGGATAAAAGTAAAAATGATATATCAGATAAAGAACAAATCGAAGAAATCAGACTTCATTTAGAGCGTACAATTAAAAATGTCGGAAAAATAGAAGCTGACGGAATCCGTACATCAGAGGGGTTTGTTGTTTTACAGGGAAGTCATATATCACCGGTTGATGATGACACAATTCCAACTGTATTGAAGGAAAAGCGGAAGAAAGCAAGTATTGAGTCTGGAATTTTAAAAGAAGATGTTCTGCTTTCCAGTCCGTCTTATGCAGCCATGTTTGTGATTGGCAAAAGTGCAAACGGTTTAACAAGCTGGAAAACAAGTGATGGGCGTTCACTAAAGGATATTGAAAACAGTGAGATGACAGGTGGGTAAAAGGTATATCAAAATAAACAGGGGAAGAGGATAAGACATTATTAGTAAAATATAAATTTTAAATTGCAATGAGAATGTTAAGGTGATAAGGTGAAATGGATATAAATGAACTTCGCAGAAATTTGACAGAAAGTGATATGCCTAATTAACTTCGGGTTCAGATGCTTTCTGAACTGATGAAAATTGATAATGTAGAGCCAATCAGTAAGAACGCATTATGTCCATACGGAAGCGGTAAAAAATACAAGCGGTGCTGCGGAAAGGATAGATAATGAAAGAAAATTTGCAAAGAACTTACGCTTCTGATACTGTATTTGCAGTCATGGAAAGAACGTATGGAAACACTTCCGAGAAGCTGGAAAGGCTACGATTTTGATATTTTGAATGAGTTGAGTGATGAAGGGCTGGCTATAGATTCAAAGAGGGCAAAATTTGTTCTTCTTACTGAAGAGGGGATATCCCGTGCTAAGGAGATAGCTGAAAAATACGGAATAAACGTAAAATAACAGGTAAAAACATATGACAAAAATTCGAGGAGTAGTAGAGAGAATTACATATCAGAATCCCGAAAACGGCTACAGTGTGCTGCGTGTGGCGGTAAAAGGCTATAATGAACTCATAACGGTCGTTGGAAATCTGGTTGACGCAAATGTCGGCTCGGTTCTTTTAATCGAGGGTGATTGGAAAGTTGATAAAAAATACGGCAGTCAGTTTATTGCACAAAAGTGGGAGGAAACTGTTCCTGCTACTGTATTCGGAATTGAAAAATATCTCGGCAGCGGACTAATAAAAGGCGTGGGTCCGAAGTTTGCAAAAAGAATTGTGAACCTGTTTTGTATGGATACCATTTCGGTCATTGAGGACACTCCGGAACGATTAAATGAAGTGGACGGCATCGGCAAAAAACGTGTGGAAATGATTGTGAAAAGCTGGGAACAGCAGAAGGAAATCAAGAACATCATGCTTTTTCTGCAAGGTCACGATGTCAGCACGTCTTTTGCTGCAAAAATTTATAAAACGTATGGCAACGACAGTATCGAGATCGTGAAGTCAAATCCGTATCGGTTAGCCGATGATATATGGGGAATCGGATTCAAGACTGTGGACAGTATTGCGTCAAAACTTGGATTTGATAAAAATTGTTTTACAAGATGCAGAAGCGGAATTTTATACACGCTGAATCAGCTGGCAGATGAAGGTCACGTTTATGCCGAAAAAGAGCAGCTTATTGCCAAAAGTACGGAACTTCTCAATACAGAATGGGAAGCTGTAACCGATGCACTTGAAAAAATCCTGAATACCAACGATTTGATTCTTGATGAAGAAGCAATTTATCTGCCGCCGTTTTACATGGCGGAAACAGGTGTGGCACGCAGATTAAAGTTACTGAACGATTCTCAGGCACGTATTGATACAAATCTGAAAGTGAATATTCCAAAATTGCAGGAGAAAATCGGCATTGAATATGATGAGATTCAGGCACAGGGAATCCAGCAGGCAGTCAACGCAAAGGTCATGGTGCTGACTGGAGGACCCGGTACAGGAAAAACTACCACAACTCTTGGCATTATACGTGTTCTGCAAATTATGGGGCTGCGTATTCTGCTTGCAGCGCCGACAGGACATGCTGCAAAACGCATGACGGAAACAACAGGCATGGAGGCAAAAACGATTCACAGGCTTCTTGAATTCAAACCTCCAGAAGGATACCAGAAAAACGAAAACAGTCCGCTTGATGGCGATGTACTGATCGTTGATGAATCCTCAATGATTGATATAATTCTCATGAATTCACTTCTTAAAGCAATCCCGACGCATATGAAACTCATTCTTGTGGGTGATATCGATCAGCTTCCGTCAGTCGGTGCAGGAAACGTTCTGCGTGACATCATTGATTCGGAGCAGTTTCCGGTAATCAGGCTGACAAAAATTTTCCGACAGGCACAGTCAAGCAGAATTATTATGAATGCACACAGAATCAATGCAGGTGAATTTCCGAATTTGAGCAATGGCAGGAATACGGACTTTTTCTATATCGAAGAGGAAGAACCGGAGCTTGCGGCGAAAAAAATCGTGGAGCTTGTGAAGTACAGGCTGCCGAAATATTGTCATACTGCACCGTCTGATATTCAAGTGCTCTCGCCTATGCAGAGGGGAGTTGTGGGTGCTGCAAATCTGAATATTTTATTGCAGGAAGCGATAAATCAGAGCGACAAATGTCTGTACCGTGCAGGACGTTCTTTCAGACAAAATGATAAGGTCATGCAGATTCGCAACAATTATGACAAGGAAGTTTTCAATGGCGATATTGGCATCATTTCATCAATTGATTTTGAAAACCGCAGGTTGACTGTTATATTTGATAATCGTGCAGTTGAATATGATGTGACTGAACTTGATGAACTGGTGCAGGCTTATGCGATTACGATTCACAAATCGCAGGGGTCGGAATATCCTGTAGTTGTTATGCCAGTGATGATGACGCATTTTGTGATGCTGCAGAGGAATCTGATCTATACGGGTATTACGAGAGCCAAGAAAATGCTGGTGCTTGTCGGAACGAAAAAAGCTATATCGTATGCGGTGAAACATGTCACTGTTACGAAACGGAATACAAAATTGAAGGAGCGATTAAAGGAAATTTAAACTATGGGAGCGAATATATCGGTGAAAAAAATATTAGCTGTAATCTCAGCATGTATATTGGCATCCTTTGCATTTCCCGGGAGGCAGACATACGCAACTGAAACAGATAAAAATGACAGATTGAACGATACTCAGCATGAGCCTGTTGCAGGCGATGTCAACGCAGACGGCGAGTTTTCAATCTTGGATGTTGTGTTGATGCAGAAGTGGCTGCTGACTGTTCCGGATACTGAACTTGCAGACTGGAAAGCAGGGGACTTGTGTGAGGATGATAGACTTGATGTGTTTGATCTTTGCCTGATGAAGCGAGCGTTGATTCAAACAATGACGCATAATCCCTTGCATTCGCTGATCGGCATGGAGTATGAAGATGCTGTACAGAATGCATATATCTCAAAATCGGAGTATAATTATCAGATTGCAGGAAACTTAAAAAGTACAATTGAGGACAAAATGGGTCGTCCTCTGGACTATTCAATTGATCGGTTTTATCTCGTGAATAATGAGAATCTCGGTTTAAACAGCGATACCAAATATCTGTATAACGCAGGCACAATGGATGTTTACCTTATCAATGAAGAGACGAAAATGAATTGTGCGACATGGTATTGGAAAGGCACGAAAGCTACTTTATATGGACTTGATGACGATATGGAAAAGCAGAGCGAATTTTTAGATGCAATGGAATTCTACGGTATTACTGAAATCTACTATTCTATTGGTGCGAACAAGCTGGTAAACAATAAGGATATGGTGGAAGTCTTTGTAAAAAACGCCTATGCAAGGAATATGAAGGTATACCTGCTGACCGGTGAAAAAACGTGGCTATATGAGGACAGCTATCAGACTGCGATTTATAATATGTTCGACAAGGTCGAGGAGTATAACAGTCTGGTCGATTACGATGCAAGATTAGCTGGAGTTTCTTATGAGGTATCCCCCACACTATCCAAACTTTTTCTTATTTCTTCAAGAGTAGGAGGCTGAGTATTTTCAAGCACATTGATCGCAATTACGATTTCATCTTTGAAAATTGTAGCACTGC
>CAMWPG010000107.1 GCA_947176075.1 uncultured Ruminococcus sp.
ACACACCATCTACAACAACCACTACTACATCAGAAACTACAACCTCATCTCCTACTACTACTACACCAGCACAAACAACAACAACATCAGCAGCAACTACCACAGCAGCAAAAACAACAACATCCGCAACAACTACTAAGGCATCCGAAGCTACTACAACAACAGAAATATCAGAAACTACAGCTATATCTGAAATAACAACAGAAACAACAGAAACATCCGAAACTACAACCGCACCTATTAGAGTTATCTCTGAAGTATCCGAAACAACAACCATTACAATAAAGCACATTGCTAATGATGAAGAACTTTGTGAGTGGTCCATCAACGATTATTACAGCAAGACAGGTGTCAAGGCTGCAAATGCTGAGATTGAAGTTAATTCCGAAGAACAATATGTGATTACACTGACAGATGATTCCGGAAATGTACTTGATACTTATGTTATTGATCCAACTACAGGTATTGGCACTGATGTATCAGATGCAGAAGTAAATCTTCCTCAGACAGGCAATAATTCAATGAAAAATGTTTTGATTGCATTTTCTGCAATGACCCTTATGGTAATTGGTGCATTTGCTGTAAAAACTTCCGGTATAATTTATCGTAAAAAAGATGAGAAGTAATATGTTTGCAATTAATACAAAAAGCAAGCAAACAAAAAAGCAATGGGCTCTGTTTATAATAGAGCTCATTGCAATAATAATCGGAATAGTCATTTTAAGTTTTTATGGCAAATGACTTTGGCGATGATAGAGTTACGATTATCACTTGTACAGATTATGGCACACAGAGGTTGACAGTTATTGGTATTAAAAATCCTTGTTAATAAAGTAATCATCATATCTTTTCTTAAAAATTTATCTCTTTAATATTTTGTTTAGTATTTTTTACGCACGCCTTTTTATGCAAATTTTGCATAAAAAAGACGTGCGTCATTTCTTTTATGTGGGTAGCTTCTGAATATGCTCTTAGATTAAACGTCGTTTCTCACAATATCTTCCAAAGTTTCTCTGCGAACAGCTATACGAGATTTTCCGTTCTTTACGAATACAACGGCAGGCTTTAAAAGTCTATTGTAATTTGAAGACATTGAATAGTTGTAAGCGCCTGTTGCGCATACAGCTATGATATCACCCGGTTCACATTCCTGAAGCGGCATATTTTCACCGATGAGATCACCGCTTTCGCAGCATTTTCCAGCAATAGTAACAGTTGTATTCTTAGGAAGAGCTGCCTTATTAGCAACAACAGCATCATATTCAGACTGATACAGGATATATCTTGGATTGTCGCACATACCGCCGTCAACGGATACATATGTACGGATATCCGGAATGATTTTCTTGCCTCCGACAGTATAAAGTGTAATTCCGGCAGGAGCTGCAATTGAGCGACCCGGTTCAATTAAGATAAATGGCAGCGGTATATCATTTTCCTGACAGAATTTATGAACTACAATAGAAACTGCTTCCATGAATGCTTCATACGGCAGAGGATCATCAGCTTCTGTATACTTTATGCCGAAACCGCCGCCAAGGTTCAGGTCACGTACATTTGCGTCAAGCTCGTCACGGAGCTTCTTGATGAATGTCATCATAACCTCAGCAGCTGCTTCAAATCCCTGAGTATCAAGGATTTGAGAACCAATATGACAGTGAAGTCCGACAAAGTTAAGATTATCACATTCAAGTGCGAATTTTACAGCTTCAAAAGCTTCTCCTGTTTCGAGCGCAAAACCGAATTTGCTGTCTATCTGACCGGTACGGATAAAATTATGTGTATGTGCATCAACTCCTGGCTTTATTCTGAGAAGTATATTTGCCTTTTTGCCTGTTTCTGCGCAAAGAGCATTCAGAGCATTCATTTCATAAATATTATCTGCAACTATGCGTCCCACGCCGTATTCAATCGCCATTTTAAGCTCATCATACGTCTTGTTGTTGCCATGCATACAGATCTTTTCAGGATCAGTTCCAGCGGAAATCGCAGTGTAAAGCTCTCCTCCGGATACAACGTCAACGCCTAATCCCTCGCTTGCAATAACACGATACATTTCCTTGCAGGCAAAAGCCTTGCTTGCATAGCACACAAGACCATTTCCATTGTAAAAACGATCAATGCTATCTTTAAAGCTGCGGGCATTACTGCGAATGAGATCCTCGTCCATTACATACAAAGGCGTGCCGTATTCCTTTGCAAGCTCAGTAGTATCAATGCCGCCAATAGTAAGATTTCCTTTTTCATTTACATCAAGATTTTTTGATACAAACATATTTATACTTCCTTTCAAATTATAATCCGTAGCTTATTCGGGAGTTTCTGCAATATCTGTTATAATACTGCGTATCTCCTCAACACCCTCTCTTGTCATAGAAGAAAATGGGACAACGTGTATTTCATCAAAGTATGGTATTTCATCTGCAAACGATGCCATACGCCGTTTCCGTTCAGTAGGCTTCAGCTTGTCAGCTTTAGTCAGAATTATAACGAACGGCAGCTCACGTTCTATAAGATAGTCTATCATATGCAAATCATCCTTAGAGGGTGGATGCCGCATATCTATCAGCAGAAATATCAGCTTTATATCTCTGTCAGAATCAAGATATCCCTCAATAAGATCAGCCCAGCGGTGTTTTTCAGTTTTAGCAACTTTTGCGTATCCATATCCCGGAAGATCAACTATTTTCACATGGTCAACCTTATAAAAGTTTATTGTTGCTGTCTTTCCGGGTACAGCGCTTACACGAGCCAGAGATTTGCGGTTCATGATTTTATTTATAAGTGTAGATTTTCCAACATTGGAACGTCCTGCAAAAGCTATTTCAATGCTGCTGCATGGAGGCAGTTGGGAAAATAATCCATATGATGCTTCAAATGCTGCAAGATTAAAGTTCATACAGCCTCCTTATACATAAGCCAACGGCTTTGGATTTTTTTTAGCAGAAGGCGGAATTATAGATGATGTACATTCATTTTCATTATATTCAGGCTGATATACAAGAGCATTTTTCAGTACCGTATCAATAGTTCTCGCCGGAATAAACTCAATATTATTTTTGACAATGTCATCGACTTCATAAAGATCAGGCACATTCTTTTCCGGAATTATCACAGTTTTAATGCCGTTTCTATATGCCGCCATTGCCTTTTCACGAAGACCTCCTATAGGCAGTACCTTGCCGTGAAGTGTTATTTCGCCTGTCATAGCAACATCGCTTCTTACCGGTATACCGGACAGTGCGGAGACAATAGCAGTGACAATAGTAACGCCTGCGGACGGACCGTCCTTTGGAACTGCGCCTTCAGGTGCGTGTATGTGTATATCACGCTTCTCATAGAAGTCATGGCTGATCTCATATCTTTGAGCAATGCTGCGGACATAGCTTACAGCGATCTTAGCGCTTTCTTTCATAACATCGCCAAGTGATCCTGTTATTTCTATATGTCCCTTTCCATTTATATGAATAACCTCAAGGGGCATAAGTATACCGCCTACAGATGTCCATGCGAGTCCATTTACAATTCCGATAGTGTTTTCGTTTAAATGTTCATCCTGTAAAAATTTTCTTGGTCCCAGATAGCCTTCCAGATTTTTTGAAGTGAACGTAACCTTTTTCTGCTCCTCAGAAACAATTGCCTTTGCAGCCTTTCTGCAAAGCGAAGCGATATACCTTTCAAGCTCACGAACACCGGATTCCCTTGTATATCCGTCAATAAGATCGTATATTGCACCATCCTGTAATTTCATCTGGGTATTTTTAAGACCATGTTTTTTAATTTGTTTTGATATGAGATGATCCTTTGCAATATGGAACTTCTCCTCTCGTGTATAACTGCCAAGCTCTATTACTTCCATACGATCAAGAAGCGGTGCAGGAATCGTATCAAGTGTATTTGCAGTTGCAACAAAAAGCACCTGACTTAAATCAAAAGGTATTTCTATATAGTGGTCACGGAATGCTTTATTCTGTTCACTGTCAAGAACTTCGAGCATTGCGGCTGAAGGATCTCCCTTGAAATCGCTGCTCATTTTATCTATCTCATCGAGAAGTATAAGCGGATTTTTTGTTCCGGCACGTGTAAGTGCATTCATAATGCGTCCGGGCATTGCACCGATATATGTTTTTCTGTGGCCTCGTATATCGGATTCATCACGAACACCGCCTAAAGAAATACGTTCATATTTTCTGCCCAAAGACTTAGCGATTGAACGGCCGATAGAAGTTTTGCCGACTCCGGGCGGTCCGACAAGGCATATAATCTGACCGGTGACATCAGGCATGAGTGCATGAACGGAAATGCTTTCCAGAACACGTTCCTTTACCTTTTCCATACCATAATGATCTCTATCGAGTACATTGCGTGATTTTTCGATGCTGACTTTTGTTTTAGAGCAGCTGTTCCACGGCAAATCAAGCACGGTATCGAGATAACTGCGTATTACAAATGATTCTTGAGAAGCCGGAGGAAGCTTGCTGAGACGATCAGCCTCTTTATAGAGTTTGTCAGCATCTGCTTCTGGAATGCTTAGCGTTTGTATTTTTCTTATATATTCGAAAATTTCTTCCTGTTCATCTTCTTCGCCGAGCTGACTTGATATAGCTCTCATCTGCTCACGGAGGTAATATTCACGCTGACCTTTATCCATTCCCTCTTTTGTAAGCTCTTGTATTTCACGTTCAAGAGTAAGTACCTCAGTTTCTTTTAATAAGAAAGAATAAAGGAGATTGAGCCTTTTCAGAATATTGTTTTCCTCAAGAAGCTTTTGTTTGTCATAAAAATCAAGACTGATATTGAAAATAATACTATTAAAAAGCTTATATGGATCGTCCTGACACATAACAGCGATCATAAGCTCCTTTGGCATACGAGGAAAAAGCTGACTGTATTGTTCAAATAATTTCTTTACAGCACGAATAACAGCTTCCATTTCTACCGGATCGATTTTTGAACGAGTAGAGTAGGATATAGGCTGAACATCAGACGAAAGGAAATTTTTCCCTGCAATAAGAGATTCAAGTTTAGCCTTTTGAATTCCCTCAACAAGAACACGCATTACGCCTTCTGGAGTTTTAAGTATCTGACGTACCTGAGCGATCACGCCGCAGCGATAAAGGTCATTGATCTCAGGGTCTTCTACAAAAACATCCTTTTGTGCTGTCAGAAATATTTTTTTGTCTGTTTCATAGGCTGCCATAATAGCACCGATAGATTTTTCCCTTGCAACGTCAAAGTGCATCACCATTTCAGGAAATATAACGACACCCCGCATTGCGACTAAAGGCAGCCGGCATATGTCTTTTTCTTTTGTACTCATTGTTTTATTCCCTTCCGCACCACACAGAGGGCTGCGTATATATGCAGCAGGTGCAATCTCAAAATCTGATTACATTTTATTTATCTGTTATTATAATAATCATTATACTATAAAACGACTTCTTTTGCAAGTGGGAATTATGAATATTTATAAATGGAATATCACTTGACAAGTTAAAGGAAATTGTGTACAATTGTATATATCGGCAAATAGCAAACTCCAAATAAATTTGTCATTTGCTATAATTATTGAAAGGAGAAGCTGCTTGATGATAAAGGGCATTATATTTGATATGGACGGTTTGCTTATCGATACAGAGAAGTATTATTTCAGATACTGGATCGAAAGCGCTGAGGAATTTGGATTTTCTATGAAGCCGCATCATGCTCTTGCTGTTCGCAGTCTTTCTTCTGTATATGCACAGCGTTATCTGAAAAAAGCGTTAGGAGAAAACTTTGATTATTACGCAGTACGTGCAAGACGCAGGGAGCTTATTCATGAGGCTATAGAGAAATTCGGAATAAAGCTTAAATATGGTGCGGCAGAGCTTTTGCAATATTGCATGGATAATGGTGTGCTTACGGCTGTTGCTACGGCTACAATTACTGAGAATGCAGTAAAACATCTTGAAAAAGCTGGGATTTCAGATATGTTTTCAGAAATAGTGGGAGGAGATTCGATAAAAAATGGCAAACCTGCACCTGATATATATTTGAATGCAGCAGAGAAGCTTGGGCTTGATACTTGCAGCTGTATTGCACTTGAGGATTCTCCTAATGGTATCATCTCAGCTTTTTCAGCAGGATGCAGACCGGTTATGGTGCCGGATCTTTCAGAGCCTGAGGAAATGCTCAAACCATTGCTTTATGATTGTGTGCCGACACTTATTCATGTGATTGATATATTAAAAAGAGAAAGAGTAGGGAAGTAGTTATGGCATCTAAACCAGTTTCAGAGTATTTTGATATTCCAAGACTTTATTATTTTGAATCGCATAATGATTTTACCGGCAGCAAGGGACAGATTTTTAATTATAAGATAAAATCCGGAGATACTTTGAAAATACAGATATGGCATGGTATGATATGCTCTGACAAAGCAGATATCGAGAATGAGAGTGAATTTCCGCTGGATCAGTCTGGATTTGAAGATATGATAAAATGGCTTGAAAAACAATATGAAAGTACGCTTTGATTCGTCGTAGAATGATATCTGACTATTCATTCTGTGTAATAAAAAACTCCCGTCTTTAGGTTAATGTCATTAAGCTAAGAAAAACGAAAATAGTCACAGGAATAAAGAGAACCCTG
>CAMWPG010000108.1 GCA_947176075.1 uncultured Ruminococcus sp.
CCCCACCCCCCCGATTTTTATTTTCAAGAAGAACACGGCAATCTACATTCATGAGAGTCTCGTGGGCTCGGAGATGTGTAAACGAGACAGTCCAAATACCACATTACTAAACTTAATATCGCCTTTTACATTTTGAAGCCTTGTATTTATGTTTACCTCGGATTCCATTTCTTCTTCTTCAAGGAATTCAAACACTCTTTCACCTGCTGCCACTGCCATTTGAAGCGACTGAGCACCCTGACCGATTTGCGCCAAAGGCTGTATAAAATAATTGACATACAGCATAAATGCAACTATAACGCCAAAGGAGATATCTCCTTTCATTGTAAGCATTCCACCTACAACACATACTGCAACGTAACCAAGGTTTCCGATATATGTCATTATAGGCATCATAAAACCAGATATACAGTCTGCCCAGAAGTTGCTTTTTCTAAGATCATCGTTAATTTTATAGAATTCTTTATTTGTATTTTCTTCATTACTAAAAGCTTTTATAACAATATGACCACTGTACATTTCCTCTATAAAGCCGTTTACTCTGCCAAGATCTTTTTGCTGCTTATAAAAATATTTCTGAGATTTTCCCATCAGTAGACTCATAATCACAAAGCCCAGCAAAGTAGAAAAGACTATCGCCAGAGTCATCTTCCAACTTGTTATAATCATCATGATCAAAGCACCAAAAAACATCATCATAGATGATACAAGCCCTTCGATACACATATTCAATGATTGGCATATACTGTCAACATCATTTGTTACTCTTGAAAGAATGTCACCAGTTTTTGTATTATGAAAAAATCCCATTGAAAGCCTTTTAATCTTTTCTGACATCTGCCTTCTAAGCTTTTTTGCAATTTTCTGCGTCACATTAGCCATTATAATTCCCTGTGCAGATGAAAGCAAAGCACTCGAAAAATACATGAGTATAAGTATGATTCCAATGTGCGCGACTTTATCAAGATCAATATTTGTCATAATACCTTCCTTGATAAAATCAGTAATATCTGAGATTTTACTTGCACCAAATACTGTTAAAAGCGATGATGCACCTGCAAATACAATGGAAATAATTATCCATACAAAATATGACTTGAAAACTCCGAAAAGTTTTCGGATCGAAGCACTGAAGTTTTTAGGTGCAAAATTAGATGTCTCCTGATATTCTGCTGCGGAGTCATAATATTCCTTATTTTCATCTTTCATTCTTCATCGCCCCCTTGTATCTGCGTTGCAACGATTTGCCTGTAAACATCAGAATTATTAAGGAGCTGATCGTGTGTGCCTATACCGTCTATTCTGCCATTGTCAAGAACAACGATCTTATCTGCTTCTATAATCGTTCCAACTCTCTGCGCAACGATAAGCTTGATGGAATCTTTATATTTCTCATTCAGCATTGTTCTTACCAGTTGATCTGTTTTATAGTCAAGCGCCGAAAAAGAATCATCAAATATAAGTATTTTTGGCTTTTTGTATATTGCACGAGCAATAGAGATTCTCTGCTTTTGTCCACCAGAGAAATTAGTTCCTTCACGATTAACTATGCTTTGTATACCTTCATTAAGTTCATCTAAAAAATCACTTACATAAGCAATATTAGCCGCTTCATTTATCACCTCGTTATCAATGCTCTCATATGGACCGTATGCTATATTAGATGCAATAGTACCGCTGAATATAAAAGAATTTTGCGGAACATAACCTATCTTCTCATGCAGCAATTTCAGCGAATAATCCTTGACATTTATTCCATCAATAATGACTTCACCTTCAGTAGCATCAAAAAATCTCATAATAAGATTCATAATAGTTGTTTTGCCGCAGCCTGTTGATCCGATAAATGCAACTGTCTCTCCCTTATCTGCTCTGAAGCTTATATTTGAAACTACATTATCTTCAGCTCCCGGATACTTAAAGCTTACATCTCTAAATTCAACGAAAGAACCATTAGGTGTTTTAAAATCATTTCCGTCCCTAACAGCTATTTTCTTATTCAGCACCTCTGTAATTCTCTTTCCGGAAACTACTGCTCTTGGAAGTATCATAAATACCATTACAAGCATCATAAATGCAGATACTATCTGCATAGCATATGAAGAATATACTACCATATCAGAAAATAGACCGAATCTATCATCACCAACTGATTCGTTGATAAGACTTGCACCTACCCAGTAAATAGCAAGTGAAAGTCCATTCATAACCATACTTATGCTGGGATTTAGAAACGCCATAACAACACTTGTATATATATTTGTATTTGTTATATCCACATTTATCTTATCAAAAGATTTTTCACGGTATTTCTCTGCATTATAGGCTCTCAACACCTGTACACCATTTATATTTTCTCTTGTAATACGATTCATATCATCAGTCAAAAATTGAATACGTTTGAACTTTTTAATGGTCAAACAAACACATAACACAACTATCAAAAGAAGAAGCAAAACAGCAACACCTGTTGTAAAACTCCATTCTTTACTTTTACCAATGATCTTATAAAGTGCGATACCCGCAATTATGGGAGCCTTAAATATTACCTGTATGCCCATTAAAAGCATAGTTTGTATTTGTGTTACGTCATTTGTTGAACGTGTTATCAAACTTGGCATTGAAAAATCATTTATTTCACTGATAGAAAAACTTTGTATCTTATAGAATAATTTCTGCCTTATCGTTGAAGAAAAATCAGAGGATATTCTCGCAGAGATCAACGAAATGATAAATGCTGCTAAAAGGCTTCCAAATGCATAAAACAGCATCCATCCGCCAGATTTCAGTATTTCGCTCATCTCGCTGCCTTCCGTCTGAACATACATTGTGATCTCGGACATCTTATCAGGAATCTTAAGATCTAACCACCCCTGTATAGCAATGAAACACAAGCAGACTACAATCATCAATAATCCATTAAATTGCAGATGCTTGAATAATTTTATCATACACTTCTCCTTTCTATACGTGTCTAAGTTGTATTTTTTTAAGCATAGAAGCGAAATAATCATTAAATTCACTGCAATTGAAAGGAAAAAAATGTCCTGCATGAAACTGCTTGATATAAAATCGGCTCGATGTATAATTCTGCCATTCTTTCATATCATTCAAAGGAGCTTCATCATCTTCTGTTCCTGTCATAACGATAACAGGTACAGTTATCTTATCATGCTCGTTACTGATATAAACATAGGTCTCCTCTATAGTGATATCATGATACATGATATCATATATTATATCGACCAGTTCGGGTTCTTCAAAAATCTCCTCAGAGGTCTGTCCCATGTTCATCAATACCTTCATAAACTCATCTTTTGACAGATTTCGTAAAGATCTATCCTTATATCTAAGATGCATAGGTCTGCTTCCACCGATCATTACAGCAAGAGGTTTTCTGGTATAACTTTTTTCAAGCTTTTCTGCTGCAAGAATTGCTATCATACTTCCGAAGCTGTGCCCATACAGTATATAATCTAAAGGCTTTTCCTCAGCTATCCTATTACAGATGTCCTGTGCAGCTTCATCTGCATCTTCATAAAATGGCATTGTAAACAATTCGCCGTGTCCATTATACTCAAGCGGGATTATCTCAGCTGTATCTGAATATTTCTGTATCCAGTCAGAATAAACTTGTTTTGTTCCGCCTGCATACGGTATACAAAAAACTTTTAATTTGCTCATTATTAAATTCCTCTCTTTATCTTAATTCATTAATTTAACAGGTGCTCCCGAAAAACACCATATTCCTAAACATGGGCATCTCTCGGGAGCATATTTATTAGCATACTAAAAGTCTGATCTCAAAGATGCTACACCTGTCTATATTATCACATCAAAAAAATTTAGAATGTATTATTTTCATTTTCCGACTATGTCCTTTATAATTTCTAATGATTTTTCTGCCTGCTTTTTTGCATCCTCAAAAGTTTTTGCTGTTATCGGCATATTAAAACGAAGTCCATTATCATAAAGGTCACAAGAAAGCTCTATTATTTTCATGTCTGCTACAACCTGATATGTATTAGTTACCGGATGCAGCTTTTTCTGTTCATCGATATAAACTCCATGATAATTAATAGCATATACACTGTTTTCCTTGTAGCTTAATGTATACATTCTGTCTTCAAACAAAGCCGACGGAGCATTTCTATTTTTGTCAAGCATTTCCATTCCTCCTGATATTGTGTCAGTTTCAATATTATATAATCCAGGAAGATTAACAAGAAGAATACCTAACATATCATTATTATTGTCATTGCGTCCGTGATATGTAATTGTAAAAGGAATATCTCCAATCTTTTTATACATTGGATTGTATTCGCAGAAAACTCTTAAAATATTTTCTATAGGCTTCATATTAAAGCACTGTAACCTATCCTTATCCAGTACAAGATCAATCATTACAGAATATTCATTGTATTCACCTGATGTCTTCTCATAGGTCATCTTTTTAAGGCTTTCATCATAATTCGACAATATTTTTTCTGTATAGGCAGTGTTATTGTTTTTACTGCGTACCGAAGCTACATAATCCGAATACCTGTACAATCCTGGCTCTGATCCGGATAAAAGTGCATTTAATCTGTCTCGTACAATAAATCCAGAATACTGATCGAATAATCCATGATGTACATTAATAACAACAAGGTAATCTTTTCTTCTTTTTATAACAGTAATAAAAGAGAAGAGATTTTCTGAGATATACAATTCCTTGCAGCCTTCAAGCAGATTAACTGATCGTACAATATTCTCATGTTCCTTTTCATCAAAGAAAGGAATGTACCATTCATCATGATATGAATATTCTGTTACAAATTTAGTTCCAATATTATATATACTTCTCAATGCGCTCTGTTCCTTTACAAGAGCCTTAACAGCAGACATTAAATTCTCTTTTTTGACACTATTGGGAACACGGACTACCGTAACTGTACCTGCATCCAATCTGCTGAACAAAAGCTTCTGCACAGATGTTGATCTATATTCTGCCTCAGGCTTAGATGCTCTTATATTATCACGATAACTTTCAATAATATCACTGAGTTCATTGTAAGCTTCCGATATTTCTTCAATATTTGCTGCATTGACATCCATATCAATAAGCTCAGCTGTAATATTCTTTTTGACATTATTCTGCTTTTCGGAAATAAATTTACCGACCTCAACAATCGATTCTTTAAACTTATTTGTCAATAAAGTCATGCACTCATCGTTGAATCTGTTTATCGCATAGCTGATTGTAAAGCTAATCGAGTTATCTCCTGCGCTTCCATTGATCATAATACCATTTGAATATTCATTCTCTGGAGCGATTTCAAGACCATATGAAATGTCATCCAGTGAATTGTTTTCATCGCTGTTATCAGCTAAGCCATCGCCAAATTGCCCAAGATAATTAAACTCAATAGAGCAAATGCGATCCTTCTCACTGCCAAACAACAATCCGTATCCAATACCGCCATCTTGTATAGAAATACGTTCTTCACGATTCGATAAAACAGTTTTACTCATATCATCATAGCTATGAATTATAATTGGATATTCACTTGTAAACCATCCTACTGTACGATCTACTGCTATATCATCATTAAGGACATCTCTTCCATGACTTTCAAGCATTATAGATATATCATTCTGACCCGTAACCTTATGAATTGCATTCGCCAATGCCGATAAAAGCAAATCGTTAATATTTGCATCTAAATCGTTATTTGCTCCCTCTAAAATCATATTTGATTCCTCAGCTGAAAGAACAAACTTAATATCTCGGTATCCTTCAAATTTGGCATTAGAATCATATTCGATGCTTATATCATTATTACGAATAAAGTCGATTCTACTATTCCAATACTCGCTGTCTGCTGCAAATTTTTCAGTCTGTCTATAGCTTTCAAGCTTATATGCCCAGTCGATAAATGATGCCGTTTTTAATGGGAATGCTATTTCATTGCCATTCATTACCTGATTTATTGCATTTCCTAAGTCTTCAAGAATGATTCTCCATGAAACGCCGTCAATAGCAAAATGGTGGATACAGATAAGCAAATATTTTCCATCAACTGTATCAAATTCAGCAAGTTTTACAATAGGACCATCTGATAAGTTTATACTCGACTGAACAGTATTGCCTATAGTATTTATATCTTCCTTGTAATTTAAACTTTCATGAAGATCATAATAGAAATAATCAAACATACCGCTTTCATTGACCGGAAGTATCATTAATTCATTATCTCGATGAACCATTCTTAAAGCATCATGATGCTTTACAATTGATATAAATACCTTCTTTATAACTTCACTGTCAAGGTCACCAACAGGCAGCAGCATAGACTGGTTAAAATGCTCTATTTTAGCCATATTCTTACTTTCAAACATCCTCATAATAGGAGTTTTTATTACAGCTCCAGATACTTCTCCCTGTTCGTATATTATTTCTTCCTTTACAGTAGTTAAGCTTTCAGCTATCTTTTCTACCTTTTTTAAATTTAACATCTGTCGTACTGTTGCATTATATCCAAGACTTCTCAGCTTAGAGATTATTCTTATTGCCTTTATGGAGTCTCCTCCAAGCTCAAAGA
>CAMWPG010000109.1 GCA_947176075.1 uncultured Ruminococcus sp.
TTAGGTCTGCTGCTTGAACCATTAGATATTGAAATATATTAATTTATGCGATTGATTATCAAAGAAAAATGGGTGGTTCTTATGCGTCCTGACGATCCGCTTGCAGAAAAAGAAGCTGTTACACCAAAAGAACTTTCAAAACATCCTGTATGCCTTGTAAAACGTACTCTTGTAAAAAATGAACTTGCAAGCTGGTTCAGGGATTATTTCAAAAAACTTCACATTCAGTTTACAAGCAACATGAGCACTAACGCTGCCATCATGGTAAAAAACGGCTTAACATACGCACTTGTACTGGAGGGCTCACTGCCATACTGGAATACAGAACAAATCTGCTATCGTCCGCTTTCTCCTGAATTAACGGCTACAAGTGTTCTTGCATGGAAACGTCATCAGCCTCAGAGTCTTGCTGCTACAAAATTTATTGAACATATACGGCAGTATTTATCGGATAATCAATAAAGATTTTTTAAAACAGTTCAAGCTCTGCAATATTTTTATCGCTCATGTGTTCTTTTTCAGTGATATTTACGGTTTAGAATTTTTTATATTATAAGACCGATATGTCAATTGTTTTTATTATTTTGGCAGGATTTCCACCGACAATGGTATTCGACGGAACATCTTTTGTAACAACTGCACCTGCTGCAATTACAGCATTTTCTCCTACAGTAACTCCCTGTAAAATAGTTGCATTAATTCCGATCCATACACCGTCTTTTATAACAATTGGTTTTGCAATAGTCGCACTTCTGTTGGTCGGATTCAAATCGTGATTCAGAGTGACAAGATTTACCTTTGGACCTATGAAAACTCCGTTTCCTATCGTAATTCCACCACGGTCGAAAAATGTACAGCACTGCTGAATCATACAGTTTTTTCCGATAACAGTATTTTTTCCGAAATCTGTGTAAAACGGCGGAATCAATGTTGTACTGTCATCTACTTCTTTGCCAAATAATTCATGCATAATTTCCTTTGCCTTTTCATCACCGTAATCCAGCCGATTCAGCTTTGACGTCAGCTTAAAGGCATGATGAATCACTTCCAAAATCAGCGGAAAGTCCGGGTCAGATGGAGAAATTGTTTCTCCGGCAAGTTCTCTTTCAAAAATATTCATCTTAATTTCTCCTTTGTGTTTACGTTTGTAACAATTATCATATATTACAGTAATCTTTCCTATACTTATATTTATAAAACAGGTTTTACGATATGTCAAACACTTTGTTTTTATAAGCTACTAATGCCTAAAAAGCATAGTTCAATTCAAATATTGTTTTATCAAAACAGAATAAAACTGCTGTTATCTTGAATTTTACTGAACAGTACAGATAACAGCAGTTAATTTTATTAAGATTATTTTATAATTCAACCACATACTGCGTGTTCTTAATTCTGCACCTATTGAATTATTGGTTTGTACAGTATCATACTCACCATAATAATTTCGGCACCATTTGTTTACATTGCAATGACAATCGTATACCAACTGCAATTGTAGTTCAACCTGAATAAGAACTGTCAGCACGATATCAATATCATTCTTAAATACATTCTTAATTTTTGTTTGCGTGACCGTTTCTCCTTACACTATTCAATTTAAATCATTGATCCAATCTTGTATTTCACTTTCAGAAATATTAGCATCAAGTCTGTCGCCTGAAAGCCAGTTTCCGCCGTTTGCCAGATTTTTCAGATTATCGCCGCTTCTTCCGATACCGCTGCTTCCGGAGGTACAGAACGGAATAACAGTTTTATCGCTGAAATCATAGCTTTCTACAAATGTACTCATAATTCTCGGAGCATCACCCCACCAAATCGGATAGCCGAGATAAATTGTTGAATAGCTGTCCAGCGAGATCGTATCACTTGAAATTGCCGGACGTGCATCAATATCATTCATTTCAATTGAAGTACGGCTATTGCTGTCGTGCCAGTCAATATCATCGTAGCTATAAGGCTCGGCAGGGATTATCTCGTACAAATCAGCATTTGTTACCGATGCAATGCGCTCTGCAACGCTCTTTGTCGTACCTGTAGCCGAAAAATAAACTACTAAGGTTTCATCTTCTGTACTGCTTGATTCTTCTTCGGGTTCAGATACTGTATCAGGTTCTGATTCTGAATTTATATCAGAATTTTCAGCAATTGTTTTTTCTAATTCAGTGAGTTTTGCTGTTGTACTCTGAGTTGAATTTTCAGAATCAATATCGCTACCTGTCTGAGAATTTCCACAGCCTGACATCGCAAAAATACAGAAAAATGAAAGTATTGTTAATGCTGCTTTTTTCATATTATTTCTCCGATCATTTTAATTTTCCGTAATCTTCATCGGAAACCTCTTCAAGCCATTCATTGCCTGTTTCCTCGCCGTTTATCTCGACAGCAAGATGCGAAAACCATGAATCAGGAGCAGCTCCGTGCCAATGTTTGACATTGGCAGGAATGTTGATAACATCGCCGGGATTCATTTCAATCGCTTCTTTTCCCAATTCCTGATAATAACCACGTCCGCCAACGCATATGAGCATCTGACCGCCGCCGCTTTTTGCACGATGTATGTGCCAATTGTTGCGGCAGGCAGGTTCAAAGGTGACATTAAAAATCGGGACTTGCTCTGTTGATACGGGAGCTAAATAGCTCTGTCCCACAAAATACTGTGCAAAGGCATCATTGGGTTCGCCAATAGGGAAAAAAATTGTATTCTGATAATTTTCCTTTTCAGTCATTGCAGGAGCTTCCTCATTCCACACATCTTTTGCAAGTCGGAATACCGCCCATCCCTTTGGCCAGCCCACATACATCGTTGCATGAGTTATGATTGCCGCAATTTCTTCTTTTGTAACGCCGTTGGCTTTCGCATTCTGCAAATGATATGTCAGCGATGTATCGGTAATTCCGGAAGCCATAAGCGATACGACTGTTATGATACACTTTGTTTTTACATCTATGGCTGTTTCGTTCCATACCTTGCCAAAAAGTATGTCATCATTGAGATGTGCAAACATCGGTGCAAATTCTCCGAGCTGCTCTTTTCCTGCGGTCTGTACTATTTTCTTATTCATAATAATTCTCCATTCTGCTTGTGCAGGCATAATTATTTTATGTTGTTTGCTTTTAGCCATTCATCTATTTCATCACGGTCATACGAAGAATAAGTGACCTCTAAGCCTTCCTTGATAACGCTGTCAGGAGCTAATTTTGCAATTGCACTGATCGTCTGACCGAAACGACCTCCACCCATAGAACAAAACGGAACTATAGTCTTTCCTCTAAAATCGTCGTGCATCAGAAAACTGCGGACAGACGCAGGAATTGACGACCACCAGTTGCAGTAACCGAGGAGAATCGTATCATACTGGTCAATATCGGGATATTCTTTCAGCTCAGGAACAGCCTCAGCACGCAGCTCATCAAGCGCCTCGCCATAAAGTACAGGACCGTTACTACTGGAGGAATAGGGAATCTTGCGTTCCAGACGAACAATGTCCGCACCGCTCATTTCATGGATAAGATCAGCCAATCCCTCAGTGTTGCCTGTCTGAGAGAAGTAGACGATGAGAGTTTTGCCGGTTTTCTGCTCTGCTTTTGCGCTGTACACGCTTTCAACTTCACCGTTAGAAGTTCCTGCATTTCGTACAGGACGAATACCAATGCTGTAAAGCCCCACATCGGCAGGCTGTGCGCCACGATAGGCAGAACGTATATGCTTGGGGTGGTCATTCCAGCCGCCGCCCCTGATAATTTTTGCGTTGCCGCTTTCAGAACCGGTAGGATTTGCTGCTGCTTTTGAATCGTATTCACTGTACCAATCCCAGACCCACTCTGCAGCATTTCCGTGCATATTGTAAAGACCATAGTCGTTGGCAGCATACTGATCGACCGCTACTGTTTTTCTTAGATATGCGCCTGAGCCGTTTACCCAATTACCGCTTGCATCGTTATTGTAACCGTAAGCATTGTAGCAGTTGGCATCGCTGTTGTGAACATAGTCTCCAAAATTGAAAGGTGTTTCAGTATTGGCACGGGCAGCATATTCCCATTCGGCTTCAGTAGGCAGACGATAACCGTTTGCACTTTTATCCCAGGTAACAGTGTTTTCCGAAATTGTATAGCATGGTGTAAGTCCCTCGTTCTGACTTAGTTTATTGCAGTACTGCACAGCATCGTACCAAGTAATATTTGTAATGGGAAGATCATCGCCCTTTGTTGCACTGGGATTGACACCCATTATCTCCTGATAATCTTTCTGTGAAATTTCTGTTTTTGACATATAGAAATCGCCTACAGTCACGCTGTGCTGAATTTCATCGGAACTGCGTTCCGGTTCACTTTCCGGACTTCCCATTTGAAAAGTACCGCCTTTTATCAATGTATACTGCATATTTTCGCTGTTCTTTCTTATATCTGATATTTCAGCCTGTTTTTCATTCAGCCATGCTTCGACTGAATCTTTGGATGCACTTGCAGAAAATCTCTTTCCCTCAAGCTGATTTCCGATCGGTACAAGATTTGCAATATTTCTTTCACTTGCTGCATTTCCGCTGCTTGCCGATGTGCAGAACGGAACAACGATTTTATCGGAAAAATCATAGCTTTCAAGGAAAGTATCTATAATGCGAGGTTCTTCACCCCACCAGATCGGATAGCCAAGATATATCACATCATAGCTGTCGATTGATTCAATGGGAGCTGCAATTTCGGGACGTGCCGTCTTGTCATTCTGTTCCTTGTTAGCACGGCATGAGGAGTTTGTATATGCAATATCTTCATCTGTATAAGGTACAGCGGCTTCGATAACATAACTGTCCGCATGAGTTATATCAATGAGATATTCAGCAATTTTTTCAGTATTTCCTGTACGTGAGAAGTATACGACAAGCGTATCATTCTGATTTTTCATCTGTTTCAGAACCTCACTCTTCATCAAACACAAATCAAATATATTCCATCTATCATCGCCATTTAAATCATATGGCTTTCCTGACAAATCTTCTTCTGTTGGTCTGCATAGCAGAAAGTCCTGTAAATTTTTAACATCTTGTATCGTATAAGAAATGCTTTGAGTAACTGTTTCATCTGCATCTGTTACAATACCGCCTGTCATTAAAGCAGTTACAGCCATGATACCCGATATCAAAAACGCTATCAAATTTTTCATACTATGCCCTCCTTAAATTTTCTGATTGCCTGTACTCCAGACGTGTTTTTCATTGGCATTTGCAGGCTTATTCTGAGCCATAACTCCTGCAAGTGAATGTGGGATATACAATTCTTCAAGGTATGCGATTTCTTCCGCTGAAAGCTCCAGATCAACTGCTTTTACTACACCTTCGATATGGTGCATTTTTGTTGCACCAACGACAGGAGAGGTAACTTTTGTTAAAAGCCATGCAAGAGAAACTTCTGTCATGGTAACTCCATGCTTTTCCGCAAGCTCAGCTACACGCTGAATTATTTTTTCGTCCTGTTCCTTAGTTGCATCGTATTTGAATTTTGCATAGCTGTCCTCTTCAAGACGTTTCGATGTTTCATTCGGAAGCCGTGAAAGCCGTCCGCTTGCAAGGGCACTGTATGGTGTCATGGCAATATTATCCTCTGCACATAACATTGCCATTTCACGTTCTTCCTCACGGAAAATGAGATTGTAATGTCCCTGTACGCTTATAAACTTAGCAAATTCCTCACGTTCAGCAAGTGCGTTCGCCTTTGCAAGCTGCCACGCATAGCAGTTTGATATGCCAATATACCTTGCTTTTCCAGACTTCACAACATTGTTAAGACCGTCTAAAATATCGTAGATCGGCGTATTCCAGTCCCACATATGATAGATATACAGATCAACATGATCCATACCAAGATTTTCAAGGCTTTTATTTATCATGCGCTCGATATGCTGCTGACCGCTGATACCCGATTCAATTTCTTCCGGAGTTCTTGGCATAAATTTCGTTGCAATTACAACCTCGTCACGCTTTGCAAAATCCCTGATTGCCCTGCCAAGAAATTGCTCGCTTGTTCCTGACTGATAACCGATAGCCGTATCAAAGAAATTAACTCCAAGCTCCAATCCGCGCTTAATTATTTCACGGGAATGTTCCTCGTCCAGCGTCCATGAGTGCTGTCCGTTCTGCGAATCGCCAAACCCCATACAGCCCATGCATATCCGTGAAACATTCAGATCTGAATTTCCAAGTTTTACATATTTCAAACTTCGTCACTCTCCTTTTTAATTGAACTTTATATATTCATCTTATCATGAATCATACAAAAAATCAAATACTTATATTGAATATATAATCATGCTTTAAAGGCATATCAAGAGAGTGATTTTTTCTTCCGCATATTTGCCAATACGTCCGCAAATTCCAATGAAATCATTATTTGCTATGCTTTCTGAATTTTCACTAAAGTCTCACGAATCACAAAAAGTGCTTTTTGAGGGTCTGTAATATC
>CAMWPG010000110.1 GCA_947176075.1 uncultured Ruminococcus sp.
ATGCAGCAAGGATTTAGTTATTTCAGTAAATAATACAAAACTAATCAAAATCAATCGAGGGTTTTTATGCTTACAAAATTACTGGTAAAAAAATTTATTCCTAAAAATGCACCTACAAATAAAATACGTGCAGCATATGGAACACTTTCAAGCGTTACAAATATAATCTGCAATGTAACACTATTTATAATAAAATATATCGCAGGTATTATATCCGGCTCTGTTTCTATTACTTCCGATGCTTTTAACAATCTTTCCGACTGTGCAAGCTGCACAGTAGCTCTTTTTGGCGGGCTCTTAGCGTCGAAGCCGGCAGATAAAAAACATCCGTTCGGTCACGGAAGAATAGAATATTTAGCTGCTATGATAATCGCTGCTTTTATTATGATCATGGGCTTTGAGCTGCTGTCTGATTCTGTGTCAAAAATTTTTTCTCCAAAGCCTGTAAAGCCTTCGGTTGCTGTATTTGTAATTCTTGCCATTTCAATTGCAGTTAAACTATGGATGGCAGCTTTCAATACAAATCTTGGAAAAGCTATAAATTCTTCAGTAATATTAGCGGCTGCCAAGGACAGCAAAAGTGATATTATTGCAACTTCGACTGCCTTGATAGCATTGCCTATATCATATTTTACGTCTTTGCCGATAGACGGCATTGCAGGCGCAGTTGTATCTGTTTTTATATTGAAATCAGGATTTGATATTATCCATGATACTCTTGATGATATTTTGGGAAAACCAGGAAGTTCAGAAATTGCAGCTTCTATAAATGAGCTTATACTCTCTCATAAAAAGATTCTCGGTGTACACGACCTTATTATTCATAACTATGGACCCGGAAAAAGCTTTGGAAGCTGTCATATAGAAATAAGCAGATCGGAGAGCTTCTACACGGCTCATGATTTGACTAATCATATAGAAAAACGTATAATGGAAACAACAGGTATAAGCATGACCATTCATATGGATCCTGTGGATACAAAAAGCATAGGTGTACAAAGCTGCAAGGAATTTCTGACAGAGCTTATAGCAGATCTTGACCGCAGGCTTACAATTCATGATCTCAGGCTTTTTGAAAAAAATGATGCTACAGAGGTAAACTTCGATCTGGTAGTACCATTTGACTGTGATTATAAAAATGAACAGCTCCAAAGCATTATTGCTAAGGAGCTTAAATGTCTCGATCCATGCTATAAACCTGTTATAACATTTGACCGTAATATGACGAGCTAATACATCACATATTATCTGTATTATGCTCAGTCTCTTTTGAATAGA
The DNA here is from genome assembly GCA_947176075.1 of uncultured Ruminococcus sp. Classification (GTDB taxonomy): domain Bacteria; phylum Bacillota; class Clostridia; order Oscillospirales; family Ruminococcaceae; genus Ruminococcus_C. The sequence goes on from CAMWPG010000110.1 coordinate 1,279, forward strand.
GCTGTACTATACGAATCACTTCGTCAAAGGACAGCTCTTTATTTTTTTCGTAATATACAAGACATAACCGGCGAACAATTACAAAAGCTCTTGTCATAATAAGTACCTTTTCCAGTGCTTCTCCATCAAAGGCTGCTCTTAGCCAGTAACGATTAATATAATGAGTACAAAGCTGCCTGAAAATATTTTCAAAGCTATCAATAGCTTTCTTGGCGGCTGAAAACTCATATGAATCAAGCGGGATATCTCCAAAGCACATAGCTTCATTAAGATAATATCTGAATTCATCTGTAAGTATGTCGCTTTCAAGACACTCCTTTAGAATCTTCTTATAGCTGAAATCTATACCAACTATATTAACAGAAATATCTTCGCAGAAAAATACAAAATCAAGCTCACCATTATCAATATGTTCTTGTATATGAAAAGCATATATCACGCATTTCTCAACAAGCTTATCAATAGAAGCAGACTTATCCCATATTATATCAAGCAGCTGCCTGCGTGAGAACTTCATAAATTCCATAAACTCATAGTCATAGCATATATCCTCATCACAAACACAGATTATACGCTCCGTCATACTTGGCTCTTTATCAAGAGAAAGAATTATTCTTGCAGCTTCTGGACACGATAGTGAAAGATCGTGTTGTGCAAAGTCACCGCAATCCTGTACAGCTCGTGGATATTCTCTGCACGTACTACATAAACAATCTTCCCCAAGTATTCTATGTATTTCACAAAGTCCGGATTTCTCCAAGAAAGGGCATCGATCATTTTCAAGAATAAATATTCTGTCCCCATCAGCATCTATAGTCATAGATGACCGCAGCTTCTCACCTATATTTCCGTCTATTCTTTCATAAATATCAGCAGCCGCATCATCTACAACTATCTCCCATTGTGTACAGCAGCTATCCGGGCACTTATCAGCTATACAACGAAAATCATCATAATATTCAGGATAAATATTCACCTGTTTCAACAATGTCACCTCAAAAAATAATACGCTATGACTTATCAATCATTTTCTGCAAAATCTTTATTTCATAATTATACATTTTATTTAAAGCTACATAAGTGTAATTATTCTTCATCGCTCTCCGGTTCTTCCGAATCATCACCTATACCTGATACTGTAAAGTCAACTTCTATCTTAGTCCACGGTCCAATGCTATTCTTATCAATGATCTGTGCAGAATATGACGTATTATCAGTAACAACGCCGTCTGCATTATGAGCATCCTCCGGGAGCTCATTTGCCCACTCATTATAAATGTTAGCTCTCATTTCTATATCGTCATCAGATGTTGTATAGCTTTGCGAAGTCCTTTCGATTTCTTCGCCATTTATGCGTATGCTTGTTATATCTATAGACATATTTGGATAAAGAAGTTTGCCATCCTTTACAATAACTGCCATAAAAGAGCATCCGGAAGGCGTATAGCTGTCATCTGCACTTCCAGTTACATCAAGAATCATTCCTTTTGAAGCGCCGTTAACGCTTACCGTGTAATTGCCATTTTCTTTTATCTCAGCTACACCTGCATCATATGTAAGCAAATCGGCATTTGTTCCCCAATACTGAACATACCACTGACCATCAGCTATTGCCAGATAAGCATCGCCGGATTTTGCCTCAACAGCTTTTTCAATTTCTATAGCAGCAGATGTGCTTTTAATAGGCTCTACCGTAGTTTCAGCAGTCGTAGTAACATTTACCGTTTCGCTTTCATCAAAGCTTTCATTCTTCTTATCGCTGCAAGCTGTAAATGTACTTCCTGCATATATAATTCCAAGCAAAAGCACGGATATTTCTTTGAATTTCATAGCTTGACCCTCTTTTCTATAATAAATTTTATCCTAATTCTTCTTCCAGAAGAATAAGTTCTTCTAAAATTTCATCAGTCTGCTGCCTTATTTCTTCCATCCGGCTGCACTTTTCCTGCATAAGCTCGAAATTTGTGTATATCTCTTCTTTTAAAGTTTCATTTGTAAGCCTGTCCAGTTCCTCCTGCAATTTATCACAGAGTTTTTCAAGATCACGCTTTCTGCTGCGCATTTTGGCTTCAGCAGCTCTTTGCTGCTTTGAACGATAAGCCGGTTTTTCAATATTTTCTCCTGACTGCTGCTTAATATCGCTCTGGGTTGTCTTCTGATCTTTAGTGCGCTGCTGTTCTGCTGTAAGCCATGATTCAAAGCCGCCTTGATATATTCTTATACCATTAGCAGTTATTTCAAGGATACGATCAGCCACTTTATCAAGCAGATATCTATCATGAGATACAAACAAAAGTGTTCCTCCAAAATCTACAAGAGCTTCCTCAATGACTTCTTTCATAGAAATATCAAGATGGTTTGTAGGCTCGTCAAGAATAAGAACATTTCCTCTTTCCAGCATCATAACTGCAAAACAAACCTTAGCCCTCTCTCCGCCGCTTATTACTCCTATCTGCTTGTATACATCTTCTCCTGTTATTCTGACCTGCCCAAGAAGGCTTCTCACCTGTAAATCTGTCCATGCAGGTACTCTGTCATGTATTTCCTGCATTATTGTCTTTGCTGGATTAAGATTTGTACTTTCCTGCTCAAAGTAAGAGCGCTTGACATTGATCGTCCATCTGACTCTTCCCTTGTGCGGAAGAATGCCCTGCAGCTCTTTTAGAAGTGTAGACTTGCCGATTCCATTGTCTCCTATAATTCCCCACTTCTCGCCTCGTCTTACTTCAAACGAAAGATTCTCGACAAGAGTTTTTCTCATTGTACCCTCACCTACAGAAATATCAATATCCTGCACCTGCAAAAGCTGCTGCGGAGGGTCGATATCATAATCAAAACATACTCTCGCCTGCTTATGATATGTAAGCGGTTTCTCGATACGCTCAATTTTTTCAAGCTGCTTCATTCGACTCTGTGCACTTTTTGCTGTAGATGCTCTCGTCTGATTTCTTGCAATATAATCCTCAAGCTTAGCGATCTCTTTCTGCTGCATTTCGTATTCTTTCATCTGTCTTGCAACAGCAGCTTCCTTTAAGGCAGTATATGCAGTATAATTTCCCTTGTATCTGGTAAGAATCGTACGTTCGATCTCACATATTGATGTACAAAGCCTGTCAAGAAAATATCTGTCATGAGAAACAATAAGCAGTGCGCCCTTATAATCTTTCAGATAATCCTCAAGCCACATTATAGTCTTGAAATCAAGATGATTTGTCGGTTCATCAAGTATGAGCAGATTCGGCTCCTCAAGCAGCAATTTAGCAATAGCAAGACGTGTTTTTTCACCGCCGCTGAATCCACTTATTATTCTATCATAGCACTCTTCGCCAAATCCCATACCGCCAAGGATAGTCTTTATTTTGACATCGATATTATAGCCGTCATTGCTTTCAAACCAACTTTGAAGCCGATGATATTCTTCTATAGCAGAATTATTGCCCGAATCAAGAAGCTCTGCAAGACTTTTCATTTTTTCTTCAGCAGCTAAAAGCTCACTAAATACACCTCTCATCTCAGCCCATACGGTACTTTCCCTGTCTAGACCGCTCATCTGTTCAAGATATCCTACTGTAGTCTTGCCGGAATATGCAATCTCACCGTCACCATCTGTGATATGATCCGGAAGCAGCTGCCCTGTGATGATCTTTAAAAGCGTAGACTTGCCGCAGCCATTAACACCAATAAGACCTATCCTGTCCTTGTCCTCAATGGTGAGGTCAATATGCTGCAAAACAGGATGTCCATTATATATCTTATTTACATCATTAAGACGAATAAGTATTTTCCTCACCTCCGAGTTTGATAATTATTATTTAATAGAATGTTGCAACTTCCTGCTCAGGAGCAGAAGTAAGTACTACCTCTGATACTTTCAGTACAGGACCTTTTCCACGATAAAGCTTATGCTTTCTCACCTCAATAGTACCAGTTACATTAACCCATTGTCTGCTTTGAAGAGAAGCAGAATTCTTCCACTCAGCCACAAGGCAGCAATAGCTTATATCATCAACGCAGCATGTCATAACGTGTCTGCCTACTGCGAACATTCCACTTGGGAACTTAGCGTCCAATGCAACAAGTCCACGAAATTTAATGGTCTTGCCATTATATTTTTGCGGCTCTTCCATAATATCCCTGTACCATAATGCAAAATCAGAATCCTCAAGCACTATCTTATCTGCCGTTACATCAAAAGGCAGCGGATCTTCTATATCATCATATTCGACCTGTCCATTTGTATACTCATATGCAATATCTGCCCTGCGGCTTATGGCACGTACTATCTTATGAAATTCCATCTTATCAAAGTCCTTTGAAAAACGGTTAAATACAACAAGATCGCAGGTATTCAGTTTATCTACAACGAGGCTTCTCATATTTGCATTATAATTTAAGAATGTTGTGGAATCCACAAACATCATTTCTTGATAAACTGCCCATGTATCAGGAAGATTAGCAAAGAGATTCTGAAGCTGCCACATACCATTATATTCAACAACAACACGCTCTGCACCTGTTTCAGCAAGCAGTGCAGAGAGATTGTTAGGCGTAAGCTCAGAAGGGTCGTTTATTGTGCGAAGATATATGTTCTTAAATGGATATGATGACATCTCATATTCCTCTTCGCCCTCTTCACAGATAAGAAGCAGAGTTTTTTCGCCGCCATTAAAACGTTTATCCTCTAATGTACCATGAATAAACTGAGTTTTTCCCGATTCAAGAAACCCTGTAAAAAGATATACAGGAACATCCGCAGGTGTCTGATTTTTAGCCATTACTTTCACTCCTTATGCCATAAAAACCTTTGCGATCTCGTTTTCATTTATCTTTGAGCCGATAACGCAAAGTCTACCGATAGTGCCTGCACTTCCGCGTCTTATATCCGGTGTGCCGGGAACATAATCAAAATGAATCCAGTCGCCGTCTGTACACTGAACAATACCCTTAGCTCTAAGAATGAATCCAAATTTATTCTCATTTTCAAGAGCAGACAGCGCAGAAGCTATTTCATCTTCTGAATATGCACGGGTAGTCTCTCTTCCCCAGCTTGTAAATATATCATCTGCATGGTGGTGATGTTCATGCTCGTGGTT
>CAMWPG010000111.1 GCA_947176075.1 uncultured Ruminococcus sp.
GACGCATATTATGCAAAATAAGCTTATTTTTTGCATCCTTATCACCCTCAGACATAAGGTTAAAATATTTTCTCTCCTCCTCAGCAGATAGCGGCTTTTTAAATTTGCCGGATTCTTCAACATGAAGAAAACAAAGAAAAATATGCTGCAAAAGCTCTATAAACACACTTTATCACCTCTGTAAAATTTATGCAAAGGTTAAGATGTCCTATACATTTTATATTATTTTACTTCCTTTCATTTGCTATATCATTTGCCTAAAACAGCATATCCATTTGGAACATTTCCTACCAGAACAGTTTCAGTGAGAATATATTCATATTTTACATTTGTTTCTGTTTTAAAAAACGGTACTGCTCCTGCAACATGAACATTCACTTCTATGATGATCTTATGGCATGTCTGATTTATACCAGATGATTCAAGAGTGCTTACCAGCTCAACATCTGCACTGCCTATAGGAAGAATCCTCATAGGCACATAGGGCCCTTTGCCGGCAAATATCCATACACCGCTGGCGGTGCCAAGAGAAACATCTATTTCTGCATTTCTACTATTATCAAGTGCTTCATTTAAAGATACAAGCAGTTCTGCTTGCAAACGGTTTACATTTCCAGTAAGAGTTTCTACTGCCGTTATATTTCCATTTTCATCTCGCAAGAGCTTTGAAAAGTCATTGTAATCGTGCGGATTTTCCGAAAGAGTTTCCTGTATGCTTTTTCCTATGAGCCTTGATGTAAAAGCATGACATTCTTCTTCACATATCGCTTTTATAGTTGGTCTTATACAGCGGTCTGTCTGAATAAGAACTATAACAACAAATGTTATAATTGCAAGCATAATAAAAAGCATTCTAAGGCTTCTTCTCTCTGCCATATATACACTTTTCTTCACACCATATCTCCTTAATGGAAAAGGCGGCATTTGCCGCCCTTTTTGTCTTTACGAATTGTCATTGTTATTGTTGTCTGTTGTGTTACTGCAGCAGCATCCAGGGCAGCTTCCATAGTCTCCACCAGAAGGTGCTTCACTGCATCCTGGTATACTTACCGGTGAAAATTGCTCTGCTGGGAATCTTATTTTATCAAACACTGCACAAGGTGATTCCATATCGGTGTGGCATTCCTTAGTTGGGATTGTATATTCAAAGGTAGGAACCATTATAGTAACAGGACGATAAAGTTCTATTACTGAAAAAAGTCCCAATGTCATAACAACTGATCTTTCATGTTCATGTTTTCCGCCTTCATGTGATTTGTTTTGATTCACAATTTTTGTTTCAAGTGCAATAGGCTCTACTACCTGTACTGATGCTATAGGAAGATTCAACGTTTCACAGCAAGCCATATCCGTATTTACTTCCGGTGACTCTTGGTCACTGAAGAATATCTTGCTGTTACTCTCACCGCCATAGAGAATTACATTTTTGCTTGCATAGGCTGTACCCATTACAATAGTGGGAGATCCACAAGCTCTCTCATAGGTCATAAGTTCAATGTTGAACGTGTAAGTCAGATCAATTGAATAAAATCCTCTGTTAAATGGTACGGGTTCAACAGTTATACAAATATTAGTGACCTTAACACATCGGCTTTTAACAAGCGTAACGTTTGGTGAAAGTTCACAGTTATCAAGTGTTATCTGTATATTGGAAAGACAATCTCTATCACTACAACTATCAAAAACACGATTGACTTTTATAGGAACTGCTTCCGGACATTGATCCGGCAAAGGATTAAATTTACTCATAAAAAACCTCCTGAACAAACTGCATAGATGCTTCTTACATACAGTTTATTCAGGAGATAACCAGAGTGTGCCTTTACTTAAGAATTTTTATCTACATTTTTAAAAGTTTTAAGATTTCCTATCTTTGCGCTGCGTTCTACTAAAACCTCTTCTACATCTGACCATGTCAAACCATTTTCAACACAAAGCACCATCAAATGATAAAGAAGATCATTGATCTCATTTTTCAGCTCGTCATTGTCATGATTCTTTGCAGCAATGATAGTTTCAGTACATTCCTCGCCGCATTTTTTCAAAATTTTATCAAGTCCCTTATCAAAAAGATAGCAGGTGTAAGATTTTTGATCTTCAATATTCACCTCTCCACTATCATATACACGCTTTCTTTCCAGTACAACTTCGTACAGATCCTGCATTGGGTTATTCATAACTTATTCTTCCTCTCCGTAAATTTTATTAAAAAAGCAGCTGTAGGAACCGGTATGACAGGCGACACCCGTCTGTTTAACATTTAAAAGCAATGTATCATCGTCACAATCTCCAAAAATAGATACAACCTTCTGTAAATGTCCAGATGTTGCGCCTTTATTCCAAAGCTCTTGACGTGAACGGCTCCAATACCATGTATATCCGGTTTCAAGTGTCTTTTTAAGACTCTCTTTATTCATATAAGCAAGCATAAGAACAGTCTTGGTATCAACATCATATGCTATAGCAGGTATAAGTTCATCTTTTTTAAAAAATTTGTCAAGATTATTCATTTCAATTTTTATCATAAGCTTATCCTCACTTTACACGCATAGCAATTCCATTGCTGCGGCAGTGCTCCTTTACCTCGCCTACTGTCAGCTCGCCGAAATGGAAAAGGGATGCTGCCAAAGCTGCCGTTGCACCTGTTTTTTCAAAGACTTCTGAAAAATCTTTAATTTTTCCAGCACCGCCGCTAGCAATAACGGGAATATTCACGGCATTGCATACGGATTTTAACATAGGCAGATCAAAGCCTTCTTTAGTACCGTCAGCATCGATTGAATTTAAGCATATCTCACCTGCTCCAAGCTGTTCTATGCGTTTAACCCAATCAATAAGATCGATCTGCATATCTACTCTACCGCCGTTTATATAAACGGTCCACTTATTATCAGCGATTTTTTTGGCATCAATTCCAACGCAAATACACTGACTTCCAAATATATCTGCCCCTTCTTTGATAAGTGAAGGATTCTTAACAGCCTGAGAGTTTACAGATACCTTATCAGCACCAGCTCTCAGTGTGTCACGTATATCTTCAACCGTTTTAATACCGCCGCCAACTGTCAGCGGCACAAATACACGCTTGGCTGTTTCACGAACAACGTCAAGCATAACGCCTCTTTTTTCATAAGAAGCTGTTATATCATAGAAAACGATCTCATCAGCACCCTGTCTGTTATAAATTTCTGCAAGCTCCACAGGATCTCCTACATCACGAACACCCTCAAACTTTACGCCCTTTACTACCTTGCCGTCACGCACATCAAGGCATGGAATTATTCTTTTTGCAAGCATAAGAATACTCCTTTCTCAGTTTTTTTCTGCATAATCAACTGCTGCTGCAAGATCAAGTGTTCCCTTGTATATGGATTTTCCGCATATAGTTCCGTAAAGTCCCATTTCCTTGCAGACAATTATATCATCCATAGTATGTACACCGCCGCTGGCAATGATATTGCACTTTCCCTTTGTACTATTATAAAGCTCTGAAAGCTGCTGTCTGTTTACACCGGACAATGTGCCATCCTTGGAAATATCGGTGAAAATAAAGTATCTTACGCCTGACTCTATCATTTTGAGTGCAAGATCAATATAATTCACATCTGATGCTTCAAGCCAACCTTCGGTTGCTACCATTCCATTCATGGCATCTATACCGACTACAATTTTTTCACTGCCAAATTTTTCTACGGCTCGACTTACAAGAGCCGGATCTTTCAAGGCAGCTGAACCGAGTATAACTCTTGAAATTCCCATTTTTAAATATTCTTCAATAGTCTCAATACTTCTTATGCCACCGCCAAGCTCAACCTTTAAATTTGTCTTTTCTGCAACATCTGTATATATTTTTGTGTTTACAGGCTTGCCCTCTTTTGCACCGTCAAGATCAACCATATGTATCCATGATGCACCCGCATATTCAAATCCTTTAGCAGTTTCAAGATAATCGGAAGCCACCTTTTCTACAGTTGAAAAATCACCCTTGAAAAGACGTACACAGTTTCCATCCTTTATATCAATAGCAGGTAAAATTATCATTTGATAAGACCTCCGAAGTTTCTAAGAATTTTGAGTCCGATATCGCCGCTTTTTTCAGGATGAAATTGCGCACCATAAACCGTACTTCCGTCATATACCATTGCAGGAACACGTCCAGCGTAATCTACCCATGCAGCAAGATATTTTTCATCGGTGACAGCCGCATATGAGTGAACAAAATAAACATAGGCATCGTCACCTATTCCATGAAGTATAGGACAATTGACACCGTATTCAAGCTTATTCCAACCCATATGAGGAATTATAAGCCCTGGTTTTTCCATTTTCTCAACACTGCCGGATATAAGTCCCAAACCGTCACACTCTTCAAATTCATAGCTTTTATCAAATAGCATCTGCATACCCAGACATATTCCAAGAAAGGGCTTATTTTTAGCTTCTCTTTTAACTACATCGGTAAGTCCACTTTCAGAAAGCTTATTCATTGCAGAAGGAAATGCGCCTACTCCAGGCAATATCACAGCATCTGCATTCTCAATTTCCTTTGCATCTGATGTAAGGATGCTTTCAAGCTCCAGATAATCAAGCGCATTTTTCACACTGAAAATATTTCCAGCGCCATAATCAACAATAGCTATCATAATTACAATACTCCTTTCGTAGAAAGAGTTTTTCCGTCTGATAATGGCGTTACAGCTATTTTCAGTGCATGAGCAACTGCTTTAAATGCAGCTTCACATTTGTGATGATCGTTGACACCGTACATCATATCAATGTGCAAAGTGATTCCAGCATTAAATGAAAATGCACGGAAAAATTCTTCTGTCAGGCAAGCATCATAGTTGCCTATCATTGCATTAGTGAAGCTGCCCTTAAATACCAAAAATGGACGATTACTTATATCAAGACTACAAAATGATAATGCTTCATCCATAGGAATAAATGCACTGCCGTAGCGTGTGATGCCTGATTTATCTCCAAGTGCTTCACACAGCGTCTTACCAAGAACAATTCCAGTATCCTCCACCGTATGATGACCGTCCACATGAAGATCGCCATTCACATATATCTCCATGCTTATACCGCTATGCACAGAAAGTGCTGTGAGCATATGATCAAAAAAACCTATGCCCGTTTTAATATCAGCCTTTCCCTGACCATCAAGTCTGACTTTTACATCTATGTCAGTTTCCTTTGTTTTGCGTTTAATTTGTGCCTCTCTCATTATGGGAACACATCCTTACATTATAGTGATATCGTCAACCATTATCTCGCCGTTTCTATCAAGCAATGGTGTTACATGTGTTGAATCTCCGCTGCCTGTAATAATATAATTAACACCAGTTAAAGAGTCTACAATAACCATTAAATAACCTGCAGTTAAAAGCTGTTCTTCTTTTACTATAAATCTATCTTGTTTCTTTTCCTTTTTATCGCCGAACATTATTACTTCTCCTCAAAGCGAACTGTAATTGCATTAGCATGTGCTGTAAGTCCCTCACGATTAGCAATAAGAACGATATCATCCTTAGCCTGACGAAGAGCATCCTTTGTATAATAAGTATAGCTTGAACGCTTAACAAAACTGTTTACACCAAGCGGTGAGAAAAATCTTGCCGTACCGCTTGTAGGAAGAACATGGTTAGGACCTGCATAATAATCTCCAAGAGGTTCGGATGCATATGCGCCGAGGAATACAGAGCCTGCATTGTCAAGTGTGCCGAGCAGTTCCATAGGATTTTCCATAAGAACTTCAAGATGCTCAGGCGCTATTTGATTAGCAATATCTGCTGCTTCCTCACGTGTATCACAAAGCAGTATTGCACCGTATGTATTAAGTGATTTTTTAATTATCTCACGGCGTGACAAATATTCACACTGACGATTTATCTCTGCTTCTGTCTTATCTGCCAATTCCTTACTTGTCGTAACAAGAATTGAAGATGCAAGAACATCATGCTCAGCCTGAGACATAAGATCCGCAGCAACAAACTTCGGTTCAGCCGTTTCATCTGCCATTACGAGAATTTCACTCGGACCTGCTATCATGTCAATGTCAACAATGCCATAAAGTAATTTTTTAGCAGTTGCCACATATATGTTTCCTGGTCCTACTATTTTATCCACCTTTGGAATCTCTTCTGTTCCATATGCAAGCGCTGCAATAGCCTGAGCGCCGCCGGACAGAAATACACGATCTACACCGCATATAGCAGCGG
>CAMWPG010000112.1 GCA_947176075.1 uncultured Ruminococcus sp.
CTCATATCTCTATTTTATCATATAATTGTTTGATTGTCAAGTTGCTATACTATAATTCGACAAAATTGTATTATAGAGAATGCTTGAAAAAATATGAAACATTAATGCAGGAGGTAAAAATAATGATAAATTTTAAGCCCAATATTTTGATAGACATGAAAGATGCAGGTTTTGGAGTAAAAATAGCATCTGAACTTCAAAGAATAGGCATATATGCTGTTGTAAGCAATGATGAAATAAAAGCATTTGACAGTAAGATGTTGTTTGAAAAATATCGTATTATTTTAAGTGATGATTCAGAGAAATATATACAAAGCTGTGCTCAGATAATCATGGTTATAAACGATAGCAACATAAAAGATACGATTTTATATAATAATAATATTTTATATGTATCAAAGGATATAGGGATAAATAGTATATGCAGTCTTATAAAATTCCATACCGATTGCGGTGGTGAAAAAGTAAAAGCTGAACGTGCAGCTTCACGTTTTCTTCGGGATATAGGAATACAGACGAACTTAAAAGGATACAAGTATCTTAGAACAGGTATAGTGTGTGTTGTATTAAAGCCTGAAATTATGGAAAACTCAACATATGAAATATATGATGTTGTTGCGCAAAAATATAATGTACAAAGCGGAAGTGTTGAACGTGCAATGAGAAATTCCATTGAACTTGCATATGAAAGATGCCCGAAACAAATTTGTCAGAAATTTAGCTATCCGGTTGCTAAGCCGAGCAACTCTGAGCTTATTATATATGCCGCTGATACAATACGTACATGGGGCTTATGATTATATTCGTCAAAGTTATTATCAAAAATCCATATATAATTACTATCTACAACTTAGGAAAAAATATGATAAAAACAAGCTCCGCAGAAAATGCAGAGCTTGTTTTTGAATAATTTATATTGTTTGCAATTGAAGTACAGCAGAAATTTTTATTTTTCAACTAATCTTCAAGAGGCTGATTTGAAAGCTTTTTCATTGCAGGTATAAGCATTCCTCCTACGGCGTTGCCTGTTATAGCAAGTGCGAAATAAATCAGTGCTGCTGGAATATCCGGACAGCCGCTGAAAAAGTAGTAAAACATATCTGCAACGCAATGATTAAAGCCGCATATAATGAATACTACAACTGGAAATACAACGCCAAAAAGTGCAGCAACAAAATTTCCTTTAGCACGGCATTGCCTATTGGATTCTACTGCGATAAACATTAGCATTCCGCAAAATACTGAGAGAATAAATATACTTATCGGCGTATCATGGATTTTATCATCCATAGTAGCAGAAACACGCTGCTGTAGGGTAGTATCCATGCCTGAGATAAGAGAAGTGAAAAATCTTGTCTGTCTAAGAAGCAAAGCTGCGATGAAAGCGCCCGCTGCATTTGAAATAAGCGTTATAAGGACTTCTAAAATATAGGATGGCTTACGATTTACGATGTATCCGACCTTGCCGGTATAAAGTCCATACTTAAATTGAACTATTGTAAAAAGTCCCAATGCAAAGAGAAATGCGCCTATATATTTATTGTCGCTTGAAAGGCTTACCATTCCACCTACGCCCAATGTGAATCCGGAAAGTATACCGTCAATTATAAAGGAAAGCAAGCGATTCTTTTGTTTTTTTTCAGTATTCATTCCCATCACTTCCTTTATTCTACAAATGCACTGAATGCACGGTAGGTCATATAAACATCAAGTTTTGATACAACCTCAAACGGTGCGTGCATACAGAGTACAGGGACACCTACATCGATTGTATCAACATCAAGATTTGCGATATATGCTGCAACAGTTCCACCGCCGCCTGCATCTACTTTGCCAAGCTCTCCGGTCTGCCATACGATATTTTTAGAATCAAGAAGTCTGCGTACAACACCTACAAATTCAGCGGAAGCATCTGACGTACCTGATTTTCCTCTTGAACCTGTAAATTTGGTAACACATACACCTTTATTGATATATGCACAGTTTTTCTGCTCCATTACATCAGGAAATGTCGGATCGAATGCAGCGTTTACATCAGCAGAGAGACACTGAGAAGCACTGAGAACGTGTCTTCCCTTAGCACCGAAGCAATCAGCAAGGTCATCAATAAAATACGGAAGATATGATGAACATAGACCAGTATTGCCGTCACTGCCTATTTCTTCTTTATCAGTAAGAATAACTACTGCGGTATGAAGAGGAGTTTTACAGTCAACGATAGCACGAAGTGCAGGATAAGCACATACTCTGTCATCATGACCGTAACTGCCGATCATACTGCGGTCAAGACCTACATCACAGGCACGATATGCAGGAACAGCTTCAAGCTCAGCAGATATGAAGTCATCCTCTGTGATGCCGTATTTTTCATTCAGTATATTCATTATTCCAAGCTTCACAGCTTCACTTTCCTCATCATTGTTAAATGGAAGAGAGCCTACAAGAATATTAAGCTCTTCACCTCGAATAATTGAAGCAGCTGGGCGTTTCATTTGTTCTGCAGCAAGGTGAGGAAGAAGATCAGTTACGCAAAAAACAGGATCGCCTGCATCTTCGCCTATGTTTACAGTAACAGTGCTGCCATCGGCTTTAATGATAACACCATGCAGTGACAGAGGAATTGCTCCCCACTGATATTTTTTTATGCCACCATAATAGTGTGTTTTGAAAAGCGCAAGTTCATGATCCTCATAAAGCGGATTTTGCTTTAAGTCCAGACGAGGTGAATCAATATGAGCTGCGCACAGGCGTACACCATCGGTAATCGGTGCAGTACCTATTACCGCAGCAATGATCGACTTTCCACGATTATTGCGGTAGATCTTATCTCCGGCTTTCAGTGTCATTCCAGCCCTAAACGGTACAAAACCATTATTTTTCAATATTTCTTCTGCATTTGAACAAGCCTCACGTTCAGTTTTCGAAGCATTTAGAAAAGCGATATATTCTTTTGCAAAGCTGTCGCTTGCAGTCTTTTCCTCTTGGTTTATACGATATGCAGCGTGTTTATTCTTAGAAAAAAGCTTATCCTTAAGTTCTTTTGACATTGAATTTTTTTCCATTGTTTTCTCTCCTTAAAATTTATCATGATAATATTCAATAACCTTTTCTGCAACTTCCTTTGAAACAGCATCAAGGTTTTCCATGTCCTTATTATTTTTTATAATAAAGTCAGAATGTCCTATAAAAAATGATTCCGGCAGTTGCGAGTCGATTCTTGCCTGAGCCTGCTCGTGGTCAAGTCCGTCTCTATCCATTATTCTTACACGGCGCAGATGTTCCTTTGCGACTACTGATATGATAAGCTCGCAGAAATCATCTGCACGGCTTTCAAATAGTGTAGGCGCATCAAGAAGTATCATTTTTTGTCCATTATCAGCATATTTGTGAATTTCCTGTAGTATGGCTCCCATAATGTATGGATACATTATAGAATTCATAAGTTCTCTTTTTTTATTGTCGCTGAATACTATCTTTGCCAGTTCACGGCGGTTAAGTGTTCCATTCTCTGAAATTACATTTTCCGGAAAGCAATCTTTGATTTCATTAAGGCAGCTGCTTCCTTTTTTTACTACTTCTCTTGAGATATTATCTGCATTTATAAGAGCAAATCCACATTGCCTGAAAATTTTTGATACGGTACTTTTTCCGGCACCGGTCTGACCGGTAAGTCCGACTACCATAATATCCTCCAGACTGTTCATACCTGTATCACCTCAAATCCAGCAGCTCTTATTAGTCTGTTATATACAGCAAGTCCTACGCCT
Organism: uncultured Ruminococcus sp.; assembly: GCA_947176075.1. Lineage (GTDB taxonomy): Bacteria > Bacillota > Clostridia > Oscillospirales > Ruminococcaceae > Ruminococcus_C. The sequence continues at coordinate 3,768 of CAMWPG010000112.1, forward strand.
TCTGCCTTTGGCGCACGAACATATACAATATCTGCACCAAGTGAATCCATTTCCCTCATACATGAAAATATACTATGAGCCTGTTCGCTGCTATCGCAGCCATAGCTGAAAGCAGGTACATTTATTTTCATTTTATCGTCATCATCAAATATAAGGGAATATACTCCAGCACCCGAATGTGCATTTACATAATCGCAAAAGTTGTCATATTTACCTTCCAGCATAATAATATGTGCATTTGGTGAATAGTGCTTATATTTCATTCCCGGAGAACGAACGATTTGACCTTCCTCCAGCTCATGCAGTATAGCAGGATCTATTATTACGTTATCTGTAATTTCAAGTAGATCCTCTCGTGTAACGCCGCCCGGTCTTAATATTCTGACTGTATTTTCATTTTCAAATGATATTACAGTAGACTCAACTCCAATGCTGCATTCGCCGCCGTCAATAACTGCTGGTATTTTTCCGTTCATATCACGCATCATATGCTCTGCTTTAGTCGGACTTGGGTATCCTGAGATATTTCCCGATGGTGCAGCAAGCGGTATCCCTGCGCTTCGTATAAGAGCAAGAGCAGCGCTGTGCGCAGGCTTACGAATGCCAACAGTATCAAGCCCTCCTGAGGTTATTTCCGGTATGCAGAATTTCTTTTTAAATATCATAGTAAGAGGACCGGGCCAGAATTTATCAGCAAGTCTGTATGCTATATCAGGTATATTTTCCGCCAGCTCAGAGAGCATTGAAGTATCGGCAATATGGACAATAAGAGGATTATCAGCCGGTCGTCCCTTAGCGGCAAATATCTTTGCCACTGCCTTAGGATTACAAGCATCGGCTGCCAGACCGTATACAGTTTCAGTGGGAATACCCACAAGCTCTCCACTTTTTATAAGCTCTGCCGCCTTATCAATATCAGCGGTATTCTCAACAAGCAGTTCTGTTTTCATTGTATCAATCCTCGTTATATTCGCCTGCAAGCTTGCTAAGCTCATCAGCCGTTGCAAGAGCGTCGAATACTTCATCTAAATTTCCGTTAAGCAAAGACTCCAAGCGATATATAGTAAGTCCTATTCTGTGGTCTGTCATTCTGCCCTGAGGATAATTGTATGTTCTGATTCGTTCAGAACGATCTCCGCTGCCAACCTGATTGCGGCGTTCTGAGGCAATTTTATCATTTTGCTCCTGAAGCATTGCTTCATAAAGTCTTGAACGCAGAATAAGCATTGCGCGTTCTTTGTTTTTGAATTGGCTGCGTTCATCCTGACATTCCACTACAACGCCTGTAGGAATATGAGTTATACGAACCGCAGATTCTGTTTTATTTATATGCTGTCCGCCTGCGCCGCTGGCACGGAACACATCTATTCTGAGATCAGTAGGATTTATCTCAAGCTGCACTTCATCAGCTTCAACAAGTACAGCTACAGTAACTGTTGACGTATGGATTCTTCCCTGTGATTCAGTTTCCGGAACACGCTGTACACGATGTACACCGCTTTCATATTTAAAGCGAGAATAAGCGCCTTCACCCTCTATAGAGAAGCTTATCTCCTTAAATCCACCAAGTTCTGTGGAATTGGCGTTCAATATTTCCTGTTTCCAGCCTTTGGACTCTGCGTACATACTATACATACGATAAAGAGCGCTTGCAAAAAGTGCAGCTTCATCGCCGCCGGCACCGCCTCTTATTTCTATGATAACATTTTTATCATCATTCGGATCTTTAGGGAGAAGCATTCTCTTAAGGAGCATTTTAAGTTCATCACATTTTTCTTTTGACTGTTCAAACTCAATTTGAGCCATTTCAAGAAGCTCCGGATCAGTTTCTCCGGATTCAAGAAGCTCAAGTGCATCGGTATAATTTCTTTCAGCGTTACAGTAAGCATGATATTGTTCAACAATAGGTGTAATATGCTTATATTCACGCATAAGCTCAGCATATTGATGCTGATCGGAAATCACTTCCGGATTCATAAGCTTTTCATTTAATGTATTATAGTTTTCTTCAATATGTCTGAGCTTCTCAAGCATTGCACATGACCCTTTCATAGATATTATTCTTCTTTTATTTCATCGCGTTTTATCTGACGAATTCGTTTCTCTATTTTATTTCTCGCTACCATAAATTCTCTGCCGCACTTAATGCAGCGCAGCTTAAAATCCATACCTGAACGTATAACATACATTTCGTTGCTGCCGCAGGGGTGCGGCTTTTTCATAACAAGAATATCAGCCGGACGAACATCCATTTTTAATGCACCTCTTTCTATTCAATGTTACTTTGCTCATATATACCAATATTATACACTATTTTTTTCCAAATGAATATTATTTTTCATCGGCAGCACAGTGATAATAGTCGATTACTATTTAGTATAACATTTTCTTCCATAAAAATCAAGTGCTGACTATAAGTTTTTTAGCAATAATGTTATTTTCATATAT
>CAMWPG010000113.1 GCA_947176075.1 uncultured Ruminococcus sp.
AATGTTGTATAATTATATAGTTGCCGAAATTTTTATATTTTAACTGCGACAAAAATATTTGCCTGTTGTGATTCGGAGGATTATTAGTATGGCATTTTCAAGTCTGTTTTTTATGTTCCTGTTTCTGCCGCTATGCATTGGAATATACTTCCTTGCAAATTCAAAATACAGAAATGCGGTATTGATTGCATTTTCTTTGATATTTTATGCATGGGGAGATCCTGTTTATATATGGCTTTTGTTGCTTGTATCGTGCTTGAATTATCTTTTTGGTAAGATGATATCATTTGGCAATGGAGGAACACCAAAATTTGGACTGGCTATCGGTCTTATTATGAATATAGGTTTGCTTATAAGTATAAAATACACTGGTTTTTTTATAGAGAATATCAATAGTATTTTCAATTCAGGATTTGCAGTACCTAAAATGCATCTTCCATTGGGATTAAGCTTTTTTACATTTCGTGCGATATCGTATCTTGTTGATTGTCATTGGGGTAAGATCAAGGCTGAAAAGAGCTTCAATACATTTTTATTATACATGACACTTTTCCCAATTACTGCACAGGGACCTATTGTAAGATATCAAACCATAGCGCTTTCATTGCATTCAAGAGATACTTCTGTTGTTGATTTCAGCGAAGGTATGGGAAGAATTGTTATAGGTCTTGCCAAAAAGGTTCTTATCGCCGATAATCTTGGGAGCATAGTTGACCAGTTTTTGGGCAGCGGCTCTATTGAAAATCAGTCTGTTATGGGTGCATGGTACGGTGTTCTTATGTTCGCTCTACAGATATATTTTGACTTTTCAGGATATTCAGATATGGCAATAGGTATAGGAAGAATATTCGGCTTTAAGTTTGATGAAAACTTTCGTTATCCGTTTTTGTGTAAGGATGTTACAGAGTTTTGGCAAAGATGGCACATTTCTCTTGGTACATTCTTCCGTGATTATGTTCTATATATCCCTATTTTTGGCAAAAGAAGAAAATTTGGCGGTTTATTTCTGGTATGGCTCTGCACCGGTCTTTGGCATGGAGCATCTTGGAATTTTCTGATATGGGGGCTTTATTATGGAGCTTTCCTTGCCATTGAAATGATAATCGGCAAAAAAACGATGAAAAAAATACCTGCCGCAGTACGTCATATCTATAATAAGATAGTTATAATAGTTGGATTTTGTATATTCTATTTTACCAATCTATCAGAGCTTGGACTTTGCCTTAAAAGTATGTTCTTTATGGGCAGCGGCAGCTTTACAGACCCACTTTTTGTATCATCGTTTAAGAGCAATGCCATTCTCATAGCAGCTGCTGTTATAGGATGCTTTCCAATATTTGAAAATATTAAAAAACGTATTGCCGCTTTAAAAGATGAGAATACATATATGTCAATTCAGGTAATAGGTACACTATTTTATGTTGCGCTTCTTATAATAAGCGGCATATTCCTTGTAAATGCTACAAATCGTCCGTTCTTGTATTTAAAGTTTTAACGGAAGGAGAGTTATTATGTCATCAAAGAAAAAAACATATGCACAAGGTGAAATGCGCCCGCTTTCTGCTCTTGCAAAGAAAGATAACTCTTCTCCTAAAAAGAAGATGTCACCTACGAAAGTACCTGAACCGCCTAAATTTCCGCAATATGGCGCACTTGCAAAAGCAAATAAATCAAACAATATGAAAGAACAGGTTCTGAATATAAATATAGATCCTGAAAATATTCAAACCTCGGCAAGTGAGAATGCTTTTGGCGATTTACTGAATAATGTAGAAAGCTTTGAGCAGAAGGAGAAGGAGGTTCGTGAAGCTGTATCTGTTGAACTTGAATCAAACTCAGAACCAGAACTAGAGCCTAAACCGGAATCTATATCAGAGCCTAAGTATGTATCAAAACAGGAATCCAAGCCTGAGCCTAAACCAGAATCTATACCAGAGCCTAAGGATGCATCAAAACCAGAATTCAAGCCTGAGCCTAAACCAGAATCTATACCAAAGCCTAAGACTGCATCAAAACCGGAGTCCAAGCCTGAGCCTAAATCGGAATATATACCAGAGCCTGAGATTGCATCAAAACCGGAATCCAAGCCTGAGCCTAAATCTATTTCTTTGTCAGAAACTGTAGTAAAGCCGCTTGCTGAATATAAGCCAGCAGCAAAAACAACAGTTTCTATTAAAAGACAGGCTGCAAAAGCTCCGGATCTGTCTAAAAAGGCTGAGCGTGATGCCTTTTTTTCAAGGTATACAACTTCACCTGAAAAAAAACAGCCTGTGCGTTTCCCCGAAATAACAGAAGAATATATAAAAAAGCAAGAGCCTACACATAAGGATAAGATTGAGTCGGTATCTGAAAAGCACAGAAATCCGTTTCTTACTGGAAGAACAGGCAGACCTGTAGTTTCTCATGCTAAGGAAGAAAATACTCCATTATCAATAGGAGCAAAGCCGGACATTGTAACTAATAATGATTCTCTTAAAGAGATTCAGGAAATATTAAGAAAGAATATTAAAGATAAAAAAATTGAAGACAAAAAGACTGAATCAGCTAATAAAACTGCGGTAAGCACCGCTGTACCCGAAACTGAAGCTCCTCAGACAAGCGACTTAGACAATACCGCATCTCCGGATATGCGTGAAACAATTGAAGGCGCAATCAAACAGCAGAGAAAAGAGCGAGAAGAAGCAAAAGCCAGAATGAGTGCAGATGAGGTAACAAACATCCAGAAAAAAAGCAGTATTATACGTGCTGTGGGAATCATGGGTGCAATCGCTGCTTGCGGAGTTTTCCTGCTTTTGGGTGAGCGTCCGAGCTTTTCCAGTGAAGAAAACAGAATGCTTTCCACCATGCCTGAGTTTTCATGGAATTCATATTTAAATGGCGAATATACAGATGGGATATCAAATTTCTACAACGATACCGTTCCTATGAGAAGTACATTTAAAAGAATGATCTCTTCCATGCAAAATTTCAAAGGATTGCCGTCTGATAAGAACGAAAATGTAGAGTTCTTTGGCTATGTTTCTGTAAAAGAGCAAGAGGGCGGTAGCTTAGAAGCTCCTACTAATGGTATATATGTAACTGATGCAGCTGCTGTAATCAATAGTACGACACCTGCAAAGTCAAATAATGAACCGACATTTACCACTACGACAGAGCCGGAGGAATATGAACCGCCCGTAGAAGCAGGCGATAGCATTATTATTTATAAAAAACGAGCAATAAGCTTTTATGGAGGTCTTGACTCTATCGCTGAATCATATGCTAATACTCTCAATGATTTTAAAGAGCGGCTTCCTGATGTTAACGTTTATTCAATGATCGCTCCAACTGCTGTTTCATTCTATCTGCCTGATGAGTATAAAGACTATACGGCAAATGAAAAAGAAAAGATAGACTATGCAAGCAGTCTGTATAAAAATGTAACAACAGTAGATGCTTATTCAGCGCTTGAAAAGCATAAGGATGAAGCTATATACGCACGTACTGATCATCATTGGCTGCCGCTTGGTGCGTATTATGCAGCAGAGGAATTTGCAAAGACTGCCAAAGTTTCTTTTACGGATATTTCAGAGATGGAATCTGTGACTAAAAAAGGTTACTGCGGATCTATGTATACATATACTCAAAGTACAATTCTTTCCGATAATCCGGAGGATTTCACATACTATAAGCCAAAGAACAGATATAAAACAGAATACTATAAAACAGACTTTACTTTTGATTATGAAGGCGATCTATTTGCTGATATGACTTATTTTGATCCGGTTGCATATTACCTTGTGTTTATGCTCGGTGACGATAAAATAGTTCATCTGTCAACAGATATAAATAATGATAGAACGCTTGTAATATTTAAAGATAGCTATGCTAATGCTATGGTTCCTTGCCTTGTCGGTTCATTCTCCGATATATATGTATGCGATATACGATACTTTGATCTGAATGCGGCATCCTTCTGTAAGGAAGTGAAAGCGACCGATCTGCTGTTTGCTATGAATACATTCAGTGCAACAGGCGGCAATGAAGAATGCATCGAGAAAATTCTTTATTATCAGTAAAAGAAAGGCAAAGACAACAAAATGAAAGAACTTGAATATCCTTTTGACGGCGCATTTATTTTGAAAAAACGCCGTAAGTTAAAAAAAATACTCCTAGAAGAAAATTGCACCAGAATAAATAAACATATTGCTGTACTCGGAGGTTCTACTACGAGCGATATAATTTCAATGATGGAACTGTTTCTGTTAAATGCCGGCATCGAACCAACATTTTATGAATCAGAATACGCAAGATACTGGCAGGATGCTATGTTTGAAAATCCAGAGCTTGAAAGATTTCATCCTGATATAATATTCATTCATACATCATCAAGAAATCTTGACTTTTTTCCCGAGAATACAACCTGCACGGAAACTGAAATGAATGACGCTCTTGATAGTCAGTATGAACATTTTAAGCAAATGTGGGATAGACTTACAGAGATATACCACTGTCCTATCATTCAGAATAATTTTGAAATGCCATCATATCGACTTCTCGGCAACAGCGATGCATGGGATATACACGGTAAGATCAACTTCATAACAAAGCTAAACTGCAAGTTTTATGAATACGCTCAAAAACATCAATCTTTCTATATCAATGATATAAACTATATATCTGCCTGCTATGGTCTCGATCAGTGGCTGGAGCCTTCATATTGGTATCTTTACAAATATGCGATGTGCGTACCGGCTATTCCGGATTTTGCATACAACACTGTACGTATAATAAAATCTGTATTCGGCAGAAATAAAAAGGTTATTGCACTTGACCTTGATAATACTCTTTGGGGAGGCGTTATCGGCGATGATGGTCAGGAAGGCATAGAGATAGGCCATGAGACAACAATGGGACAGGGTTATGAGGAGGTTCAGCGCTATCTTAAAGTTCAAAAACAACTGGGGATCTTACTTACAGTATGCTCCAAAAATGAAAAAGAAAATGCTCTTCTTGGTCTTAATCATCCCAGCAGTATCCTAAATCCTGATGATTTCACTATTATAAAAGCAAACTGGAATCCAAAGGATATAAACATTACACAAACAGCTGAGGAATTAAATCTGCTGCCGGAAAGCTTTGTGTTCGTAGATGATAATCCTGCGGAGCGTACTATTGTAGAGAGTCAGATCCCTGGAATAGCTGTGCCTGTATTTGATTCAGTTGAAGAATGCATACGAAGCATAGATAGGGCAGGATATTTTGAGGTTACTTCTCTATCAGCTGATGATGCAAAAAGAGTAGAAATGTACAAGGCAAATGCTGAAAGAATTAAACTTCAGAAAACTTTTCAAAGTTATGAGGAATATTTGACAAGTCTTGAAATGAAAGCTGATATCACAGATTTTGAACCGATATATCTTAGCAGAATAGTTCAGCTTACCAATAAGAGCAATCAGTTCAACCTTACAACAAAACGTTATCAGCTCAGCGAAATGGAAGATATTGCATCAAATAACCGTTATATTCGCCTTTGCGGAAGACTTCGTGACCGCTTCGGTGACAATGGTATTGTTTCTATAGTTATAGGCGAGATGATCGAACAGACGGTGCATATAGATTTGTGGCTTATGAGCTGTCGTGTATTGAAGCGTGATATGGAGCTTGCAATGCTTGACGAACTTGTAAATCAGTGCATAAAGCGAGGAGTTGATAAAATTATAGGATATTATTACAAAACAAATAAAAATGCAATGGTTTCAGAGCTTTACGGATCTTTCGGTTTCACCAAGGTAAAGGAATTTGAAAACGGAGACAGCACATGGGAGCTTGAAACATCCAATTATAAAAACAGAAATCATGTAATAAAAGTAAATGAACAGGAGATGGCAGAAAAATGACACATGAAGAAATTATGGAAAGACTAACTGAGGTATTCCGTGAGGTGTTTGATGATGATTCTATAAACATATGCGACAGCACTACAGCAAATGATATTGAAGAATGGGACAGTCTTGAGCACATCAATCTTATTGAGGCAGTTGAGAAAGAATTCTCTATGCGGTTTCAGATGCGTGAGGTATCAGGTATGAAGGATGTTGGTGAAATGGCTGACATCATTGCTACAAGAGCAGATTCAGAACCTAAAAAGAAAAAAGGATTTTTCAGAAGATAGTTAAAGCAGCGCCGCACAATCTTTGTGCGGCGCTGCTTTAATT
>CAMWPG010000114.1 GCA_947176075.1 uncultured Ruminococcus sp.
TAAAAGGAGAAACTTATGAATATAAAAAAGAAAATACTTGCTGTTTTAGCTGCTGTTGTTTCTTGCGGCGTTATCTTTACCGGATGTGCTGACGGTATTGAATCCGGTACTGTGATTGATAAAGAGTACAAGCCGGAACACACATATACTACGTACATTCGTACAAGTAACGGTATTATGGTTCCTTGTTCTACACATCACGATGCGCAATATAAAATCAAATTATCAGGAGAAGAAAACGGCGAAACAGTTACAGGATGGATCTATGTTTCAGAATCAGTATATGAATCATACAACATCGGTGACTATTATCCATAATCAGAAAGGAGTCTCGTTTATGTACAATAGTATAACAGAAATGCTGAATATGCAGCGAATGTTTGCAGCACCGGACTATATGACATATGTCGGGTGGATTGTATCGAAACAGCATTACGGAAAAATGAAGAAGAGAAAGTAAAGACGGTAATACGTCTTATTTTTATGCCCCAAAACAGCCTTTAAATGCTGTTTTTAATAAATTTAAATTCGATTTAAACAGAAAGGAAAATGACTATGACACTGAAAATCACAGGTACATCAGACGAGATCGCAGAGTTTCTTTGCGGTCTCATGCAGCAGTCACCCACGGAGCCGCTCGTTGAACTTTGTTTCGGAGAGGAGAAAGATCACAATGATTGACAAGGAATTTCTCAACGGCATTGGCATCACTGATGAAGCAGCAGTAAAGCAGATTACAGAGGCTTACGCTGCTGATATCAAGGCTGAGCAGGACACATTTGCAACCGTAAAGACACAGCTTGATGAAGCAAATAAGACCATTAAGTCGTATAAGGATATGGATGTAGACGGTATCAAGAAGTCAGCTGAAGATTGGCAGCAGAAGTATGAAAAGCTTGAAGCACAGCAGAAGGAAAAGGAGTACAGCGATAAGCTGGATAAATTCATTAAAGAGCAAGGCATGAAAAACAGCGTTTATGCGGAATACCTGAAAGGCAAGATCACTGAACAGAAACTGCAGTTTGATGATAAGGGTGTTCTTGCTGGTGGTGATGCTGTTGTAAAGGCACTGCGTGAAAGCTGTCCTGATGCTTTTGCCGCTGACCCTACAGAACGTGCAGCAGCTCCTACAAGCGGTCGTGTGTTGCAGACTATGAGCGGTGTTGAGGCAAAGTTTTATGAAATGAATCCCGGACTTAGAAAATAATGGAGGTATCAAGTTATGGCACATGAATCACAGGTAAGATATTCAAATTTGGTTGACGAGAAGCTTAGAGCAACTCTTGTCACTAAGGATAATCTGATTTTTAATCCACGCTACGAGGGAGATCCGAAAGCAGGAATGGTTAAAGTACCTGTTCGTGATACAGAGGTTGAGGTCAAGACATACGATAAGCAGAACGGCGTAGACATCTCCGAAGGTTCTACCAGCTATTTTGATCTTATGATCGACAATGACGAGGCAGTAAATGAGCTTATTGACAAGTATGATGCAAAGGCAGTTCCAGATGGTATTGTTGCAGAACGTATTGACAGTGCAGGATATTCACTCGGTCTTTCAATTGACACAAAGTCTATAAGAAAGCTGGAAACTACTACCGGCGTTACTATTGCTGCTTCAAAAACTGCCATTACGGAAACTACTGCTTACAAGCAGGTGCTTATTGCAAAGCGCATTCAGTCCAGAATGGGAGTTCCCAAGGACGGCAGATGGCTTATTGCTTCACCTGAATTTATGGAAATGTTGCTCTTGGACGATCATTTTGTAAGACAGGGTGATATGTCACAGCAGCTTCTTGAACAGGGTGCAGTTGGTAAGATCGCCGGATATGTTGTGTTTGAATCAAATAACACTATGTTTGAAAATGCCGAAATAGTTTCTGGAAAAAAGACATCTACAGATTTTATCTGCGGTCACCCTAACTGGTGTCACCGTGTTCAGGATTGGTCTGTTCCGGTAGATATACAGCCGCTTACGAATAACTATATTGGCGCTGCTGCTGTTCAGGGCAGAAAGGTTTATGGAATCGGTATTTCAAAGCCTAAGACCGTTTATGTAAAGCGTACTGAGGTCTGATCATGGCTTATGCAACCTACAGAGAGTACCAGAATGTTTATTCCGGTACTCTTTTTACATCCAAAGAGCAGTTTTTTCCACTTTCAAAACGTGCATCAGAGTATATTGATGCAGTAACATTCGGCAGACTTGAAAGCGGCATACCGGAAGAGTTTGCCGAAAAGGTAAAGAAATGCTGCTGTGCGCTCGCTGAAAATATCTTTTACTACGACGCAAAATCACAGCCTGATGCAGCCGTGTCCGGTGGAGCAAAGCAGCAAGAGACTATCAGCAAATACAGCGTTACATTCAGAAATCCTTTGGATAGCCTTTCAGCGCTTACAGGCGGCAGCTTTGAGACATATCAGTATAACACGGCACTAAGATATCTCGGACGTACCGGGCTTATGTACAGAGGAGTGTGAGATCTATGTTTACTAATGCAAGCTGCAAACTTTCACGTAAGCAGCGAAACGGTCGGCAGGCTGAATTTGTACAGGTACTCATATCACCTGTATACTGGGAGGGAAAGATTGGACAACGGCTTAACTCCAATCAAAACGGCGTACATGATGTTTCGCAGGCTAACGAAATAATCATCATAATCCCTGAATCTTCACTTGGTGATATTTTACCGGAAAAGGACGATAAGATAGCCCGATGCGATGAAAACGGAAACTGTATCGGCGCTTCTTTTACCGTTACTCATGTAGAAGATTTTCGGTACGGTTCTCCCCATGTGAGGCATATTGAGATTACAGCAAAATGAGTTTAAAGATACAAAACTTCACTTACTCCACCAATAGAATCATGCATAAGCTTGATAAAGCGCAAAAAGTGATCGACAGCGAGGTTTTGCGCCGCTGCGATCCGCTTGTACCGTTTAAAACAGGAGTATTGAAAGGCTCGGGCATTTACGGAACAAAAATCGGCAGCGGCGTAATAAGGTATACTTCTCCTTACGCAAAGCGTCAATACTATTGGGGCAGACCGGCAAAATACGGACAGCGAGGAAGAAAATGGTTCGGACGCATGAAGTTTATGTACAGGCATGAGATTAAAAAAATTGCACAAAAGGAGATCGATAGTCCATGACATCTATTATACAGGCTCTGTATGATTGGTTTGAACGGTGCCCTATACTTAAAGACGGATATCTGAATGTAGAGCGACTTGGTGCAGATCCAGTTGAATATACCATAGATGCAGACCAGCCGGCAGACCCTATAATCAAAAGATATACAGATGGAGACACCATAAGGCAGTTCCCATTTATTTTCGCATCACGTGAAGAATACGGATGCGAAACAGCAAAAAATATTGCAAATTCAAGCTTCTATGAAGAGCTGTCAGAATGGGTGGAGAAACAGGCAGCCGACAAGAACTTCCCTATACTCGATGAAGGGAAAAATGTACAGGATATTCGTGTTACATCAGTCGGATGCCCTTTTTCTGTTACCGAAAACACGGCACGTTATCAGATCTTAATGAATTTGATCTATTATCAGGAGGTAATTTAAATGGCAATTTTAGACACGAGCATTGACATCAAAAATAAAGATATGGTCAAGCGAAGTGAAGTTGTGGCATTCATGGGTGTAAGCAATTCGTCAGGCGAAAAGATCTATGCCAGAATGAAAGGCTTTACAGAGCTTACAACAAACAAAAATCCAAAGGAGTATGGTCGCCAGTACGTAGATGAAGAAAGTGAGCGTACATCTACAACAGGATATGCTTCTTCAATAAGCTATGCTTTTGATAAGTACAAAGGCAATTTAGTAACTGAGGCTCTTGCAAGAATTGCTGATATGGAGCTTACAGGAGAAGAAGCAACAGTAGAACTTCTCCTTGTAGATATGACAACGATTTCACAGTCGTCCGGCAACAACTACACAGCAGAAGCCATGCGCCGTGAATTTTCAGTATCGCCATCTACCAGCGGTAACACTACAGACTGTATGACATACTCCGGAGATCTGAAGGCGTGCGGTGAGATCGAAAAGGTAACTGCGACAGGATCATCGCTCAAGCCGAGCAAGTGGTTACAGTGTAAGGTTATGGAATCAGCCTCAGCATCTTACATGAATGCAGGAAGCACATCGGATTCAGAATGAGTCATCAGCTTGAAAGAGAGGTAAAAATGGACGCATATACCTTTAAATATAACGATTGTTCTTTAGCCTTTGATATGGACGAATACGAAGATGCAAGCCGATACAATGCAGCGCTCAAAAAACTGCTCACCACTCCATGCCCTGATCGCAGAATAAGTCAGCACGGATATATACAGGCATATTGCCGTGCCATTCGTACTTTTTTTGACGATATATTCGGAGAAGGTGCAGCAGAGCAGCTGATCGGCAAAAACCAGAATAAGCGCACACATGATGCTGCATACAATGCATTTCTGAAATTTGTTTCTGCACAGGTAGAAGAATCGGATCGACGTGTAAATGATGCTATAAAAAAGTATGCTCCCGGCGGTGGTGAAAAATGAATCTTCTGACCGATAACTTGCCTTACACAGTTTCGGTAAACGGAAGGAATTATCATATCGTTACGCATTGGAAAGACTGGGTGCGGTTTTGCTGTATGCTGGAAGATCCTGATCTCAGGAAACGGGAAAAGACAGCTGTTGCCATGCGATATTTTACAGATGAAAAACCGGACGACATTATTGCAGCTGTACAGGCACTTCTTGATTTCTCGGTTTGTAAAGACATACCGCACGCAGGAATAGAAAATAATCAGAAACAGGCTGCAAAAAAAGCAGCCTGTTTTTCTTGGATTTACGATGCTCCGTTTGTTTTATCTGCATTCAGACAATGCTATAGCATTGATCTGAGTAAAAGTGATATGCACTGGTATGTATTTTTGGCATTGTTTCAGGGACTGCCGGAAGATGTGCCTTTAAAAAAGCGTATACAGCTGCGTGCAGTCTGTATTTCTGACATCAAAGATAGTGATAGACGTTTAGAGATAATTCAAGCGCAAGAAGCGATCGCCTTGCCGCACACAGAACTACAGGAATCGGAAATTGATGGTAATATTTTTGACGGATTCTTTATGGAAGACGGAGGTGAGGAAACAGAGTGGCACTTGACGGATATTTAACATTTGGCACAAAGCTTGATGACAGCGGTGTTAAAGACGGACTTGAAAAGCTTGACAAAACCGTTGACGGGTATAGTATTGGCAAAAATATATTTTCAAACTTAGCGACCGATGCTATAAAGGCAGCAGGAGGAGCACTTGTAGATGCAGCGAAAGCCGGCATAGACTTTGAAGCGTCCATGTCGAAGGTACAAGCTGTATCGGGAGCTACAGGAAAGCAGCTTGAAAGCCTTACAAATCTTGCGAGAGAATATGGTGCAAGTACAGTTTTTTCAAGTTCTGAGTGTGCTGAAGCTCTCAATTACATGGGCATGGCAGGCTGGACGGCAGAGCAAATGACAAGTGGTTTGCCGGGTGTGCTTAACCTTGCAGCTGCATCGGGTGAAGACCTTGGAACAACCTCAGACATTGTAACAGATGCCCTAACAGCTTTTGGAATGAAAGCAGAAGAAGCCGGACATTTTGCGGATATTCTTGCAACTGCATCCAGCAGATCAAACACCAACGTATCTATGATGGGCGAAACATTCAAGTATGTAGCTCCTGTTGCCGGTGCATTGGGATATAGTGCGGAGGATGTTGCTGTAGCTGTTGGTCTTATGGCTAACAACGGTATCAAAGCTTCTCAGGCTGGTACTTCCCTGCGTACGATGCTTTCTAATTTGGCAGAACCTACAGACAAACAGGCTGCCGCTATGGATGTACTCGGAATATCACTGACAGATTCCTCCGACAAAATGAAAACCTTGGACGCTCTTCTTGGTGATATTAGAGGTTCTTTCTCAGGGCTTGATGAAGCATCTAAGGCAAGCTATGCGTCTATCCTTGCAGGTTCAGAGGGTATGTCCGGACTGCTTGCTATTGTTATAGTTAAAAAACTTGAAAAGCAAAGTGTATGGTATCATACAAAGAATGAAATAAATGAGCATAATCACGAATAATAGATTTTAAATGATGCCAGGAATTTTCAATAGGATTTAATTCCGGAGAATAAGGTGGAAGAAAAATCAGAGTACGATG
>CAMWPG010000115.1 GCA_947176075.1 uncultured Ruminococcus sp.
GCTATCTGGATAGCCATATATCTGACAGTATCAAGAATCGTTATGCGATCTGGGTTGCACAGTACAACGACAAATGTACATATACAGGCGATTATGGCATATGGCAGCATAGTGTGGCAGGACATCCGGAATATGATATTGTTGGAAAAGGCAGCGTATATGGCGTTAATGGTCAGTGTGATCTTGATTATGCTTATATTGACTATCCAACCATCATTAAAAATGCTGGACTAAATGGGTTCTCTAAACCTGATTCTAAGTCTGATACGGAAGAATCAAAGCCAGAAAAGAGTACGCTTGAACAGATCTTAGATCATGTTGCAAGCATTGACAACAAATTATCATAAACATAAAAAAGCTCCCGATTCTGGGAGCTTTTTAAATTGTTCATTTCAAGGAGGTATCTTAATGAAGAGCTTTATACCATGGATAGGCGGCAAAACAATGCTCGCTAAGAAGATCGTATCACTGTTCCCTGATAATATCAGCCGATATATTGATGTATTCGGAGGTGGTGGCTCTATATTGTTTTATAATGATAAAAATGCATAGCTTGAGGTCTATAATGACTTAAACAGCGATCTCGTAAACTTATTTCGATGCGCAAAATATCATCGTGCTGAGTTGCAGAAAGAAATTTCCGGTTATTACAATTCACGAGAAATGTTTGAAGATATTAAAGCTCGTCTGAATGTTCGTGGCTTTACAGACCTGAGAATATCTGCTGCTTTAAATAGCTGATCAAAAATTAAATATTATATGAAAAATCATCTTTTCATGGCATATCGTATCTTGCGGATACTAAAAAGAAGAAAATTAAAAAGTATATATTTCCTGATGCTTACCTTTAGTAAAATGAGACAAAGAAAATGGAGCAAATTAAGTAGTGACAACATATTTTATAAAATATGCCTACATAATTTGCTCCTAAAATAATTTTTATTCTATACTAATCTGTGTACAGAAGTATATAATTAATCTACTTTTGAGGGACTATCTTCATAATACATAGAATTTACAGGTGAAATAATTCCATCTGCAATTTCAAATACCTGCCATACTGTACCTTCCATATTAACCGGAACATAATATTCAGCCATCAAGCCTTCAGCTGTATATACACAAACTTTTGCACCTGACAAAGAAAGTGCATAAGAGGAGTCAGAGGAGTCAGATTTCCGGTTAGTATAATCATGTACAGAGTAGCGATATACGCCATTTAAATCTGCATTTACAATTGTTGTTACAGTTTCTGGGCCATAACTTGTTGTATCATCATGATCCAGCTTAGCAACTATTTCATCATTTTCAGAATATGTTTTATTTGCATAATAAACATGGAATTCACCGCCGTCAGCAGTTGGGCCTTTCAAATGAGAATCCAGATCACGAGGTTCATCATGCCAAGTAAGTACAATACGATATTCATTTTCGCTCAGAATCGGCATTAAAACAATATCCTGTGGCTGTATGCATCCAGAATAAGAAACGATATTTACATACTGTGTTACATAGCCATCAAGGGATACTTCTGCAGTATATGCACCTGTATAAAGAGATGCTGTATAAGCGCCGTTTTCACCACTTGTAACGGAAATAATCTGATCATAGTCATTTTTTACATATTCGCCATCACGATTATTCCATCCATTTCTAAACTGAATAGTTGCACCACTCAGACCAACGCCATCCAATGCATCCTTTACAGTACCCTGAACATCAGAAAGCACCTTTGTTCCGCCTGCAGCTGTCATAGAAATGGACATATATGTTGTCTGTTGTTCTGTAATAATAATCGTTTCATCTAATGTTTTTGGAACACATCCGGGAGCAGTAACACTTACTCTATATTCGCCAGCCGGAAGGATCAATTCAAACTGACCTTCAGCGTCTGTTGTTGCTGTAGTAGTATAGGAATCCAGATTGCCATCACCAGTAGTAAGTCTATATGCAGTTACCTGTGCATTTTCTACTCCGTTATAATTTAATTTTACTTCACCAGTAAAAATACCATTTGCACGATTTGTTACATCACCATTATTACCACGAGTTGTCGTTGCTTTTTTTACTGCTGCATAAGCATCTACTAAACCATAGGAATAGGTTGTACTGGTTCTTGTATCAACAATTTTCTGACGAGCTGTATTCTTGATAATCTGCTTTACCTGTGCACCGGTCAGTGATGGATTTACTGCAAACAACATACCTGCTGTTCCTGTTACGTGTGGTGCTGCCATAGATGTACCACTCATATAGCCATAATTATTATTGGAAATACAACTATAGACATCTTGTCCTGGTGCAATTACATCTACTATATTACCATAATTGCTAGTTTGGCGAACTGTAAAGTCTTTATTCATAGATGCGACAACAATAATTCTATTCTTTATCTTAGTAGAATTCATCGCTGTGAAGAAATGATTATATTTTGCATCAATAGCACTGTTTCCTGCCGAATTTACAATTACAAATTCATAATTCTTTTCAATCAACTTTTCGAGAAATTTTTCAAAAATATCAGCACCATTCTGAATATATGATTCTATAGAAGAGCTATTTCCAAAGCCCATACTCACATTGATTGCCTTTGCACCATTTCCAATCATTAATGCAAAAGCATATTTAAGCATCATGATATTTTCCATTTTATTAAAGTTTGAATTATCATGGGAAAAACCATAAAGTTTAGCTGTTGGGCACACACCAGCAATACCAGTTTGATTATCAAAGGTAGCACCGATTGTTCCTGTGACATGTGATCCATGTGTACTGGAAAGATTAGAAGAATCAGTTACTACTCCCTGATTTGTCCAATACTGATTGCCAACAAAATTCAGATCTTCATGCTCTAAATTAAATTCTGTATCATAAATTCCGATCTTCACTTTTCTCATATCATTCAGATAATCCCAAGCGGATGGAGCCTTAATTGCCTCTACGCCCCAGTTAGAGCCAGCAGGCTTTGTTTCGCTCCACTCTTCAGAAGCCCACTCAGAATCATTCGGAATATATTCCTCTTCTTCTTCAAAAGCGATATTCAAAGAAGCATATTCCACATAATCAAGAGCTGTAACCTCGTCGATTACCTCGTACAGATAATCAGAATTTACATCCTGTGTAATTTCAATCTGATAGTCGTTTGTAAGTTCAATGTAACCAACAATCTCACCATTATAGGTTTCTGCCAGATCTTCTACTACATCAAAGGAAACACCATCGCAAGCTGTCAAAAGGAACTGATTTTTTACATAGTCAATGCCATTGCCATCATTAGCTACTTCTGAATTATCTGTGATATCTTTAAAATAAATTTCACCTATATCCATAAAATCAGAATCATCCGGTTCTGGCATAGCATCCGGTGTTGTACCAATCAAAGCTGCCACATTGGTATTGTAATTAATATTTATACCATCGCTCTCAATTACAATATCCTGTGCAATAATAGAGCCGTTAATATTGACATTCTGTCCATCAATGTATACTGTACCATATGGAGCGTAAACAAGACCGTTGATTGTTGCATTAGTAGAATTGATGTTGACATCGCCAGCCTGTGCATACAGAACGATATTATTGGAATTCTTTACTTCACCATCAATATTAATATCAGTCAGACTCATAAGTCCTGCGTTAAGTGAAACATTACCCTCCAGGGAAATATCACCATCGGCAATAATAGAGGTACTAATATTTACATTAACATCTGAATATGTATAATCATCTGCATATGTATCAGCATTGATAGAGAAGTATCCATTCTCCAATTTATCACCAATCAAAAGCAATGTCTCATTGGCATTTTCAGTAATGACACTGTTCAAAGTTGGATTAATCGCAGTACTGCTGAATGTACCATTTGTTGTCATGTCACCATTTACTGTCAAATGCGGTGTATTCAGCTGAATTGAATTTGTATCTGCATTTGCTGCAAACAATGCATACGGATAATAAGTTGCTTCTTCTGCCGAAACAGGAATAACTGCTGCCTGCAGCAACAGAGACGCTGTAAGAATACCGGAAAATACTTTTTTCTTCATTTTTCGCACTCCTTTTGTTTTTTAGAACCTGCTGAGAAAACAATTAGTTCACAGCAGGTTCTTTTTTATTTTTTTACGTTTACAAAATAGAAATCAATGGTGTTCGATTTGTCCAGCATGAGACTGGCACTTCAATCAATGCCATCTGTCCACGCATTTCTTCACCATCAGAAATCTTTCTCATTTCGATTTCTACATAATCATCATCAGGCTTTACATTAACAAGTTCCAATGAACCGTCTGCACTCAAAGATACATTTGCAAGAATCAAAACATTTTCTGCAAAATAACCTTCATCATATGTTTCCAACAGTGCAGAGATATCAAATGAATCTTTCGCTTGCTTTGAAAAACTATTCAAAAAGCCTTTCAATTCTGACACATCTGTATATACCCTAACATAATCATTATAAAGTGTATTTGAAGAATACGCACTTTCTATAATTGAAGAGATATAAGTGAACGGCACTATATCTGGCTGTTGAGGTGTATTTTGTGAGTATACATTCCAAGCAAGAGACGCATTCTGCATATCAGCCTTATCTAATACAACCTGCGCCAAATATGGTGTTACCAAAGCATCACTGGTGTCTCCGTACTGATATACAGAGTTTACCGTGATTTGACCATGGTCTCGAAGAACACCTGTCACTTCAAAACTATCACCACTGCTTGCTGTATAAAATGCTCTGATCAACAATGCCTTTTCAGCAAAAAATTCCTGGTTATATTTTATGAGGTATTCCTGCACTGTCTCAGGCTCTGCAATAGTTGTAAGATATGCCTCTAATTCATCAGCAGAGTTAATCATTGCAGCAGAATCTGTACTGTTTGCAAAGTCATAGAATTTTTCAGATGGTGTAATTTCACCAAGTTCACAAGTATATCCAAGAGAACGAAGTCCGGTGTATTCCCATACTACGTTTCCTGCATGATATTGTTCTTTTGGAATAGTTACCTGTGCCAGTAATCCATTCACAACATCTGGATATGAATTATCATCTTCATACATATCTGAGTATTCAATTTTTAATTGCTCACCTTGATAGGAAACAGAATCGATCTGATACATGATTCCGTCTCCACAACTCTGATATATGCTATTTAGAAGCAGTACATTTTCTGCAAAGAAGCTATCATCATACTTTGATAAATACATCTGTACAGTTTCTGCTTGTGTGATAGGTGTCAGATAAGCTTCTAACTCTGCACAGGAAGTAATAATTGCAGAAGAATTCTTACTGTTTGACAAGTGGAACAATTCGTCTGTATATCCAATTTCATCAATTTTTGAAAAAAGCTCAAGTTCCTTAACATAATCTTGTGGTATTTCCGGGAGTTTATCTGTCAATGACACAAGATATCGAAGTAAGGACACAGTATCTTCTGAATTCAGATAATCATCTGCATTACAATCTGCGTTTTTCTTTGCATTTTTATTCAGTAAAACACTTTTAACAATTGCCTTATTTAACAAAATTGCATCTTTCAATCCTATTGTCCCATCCAAATTAACATCACCACAAATCGTTCCTGTGATTTCAGGTACAGTAATTTGATTGTTATCAATAGCTTCTTCTGCACTTGCATAAAAAGATGCCATTGATGTTAGGGTTGCACAACTTAAAATGCCGCTTAAAAGTTTTCCTTTCTTCATAAAACCTCTCTTTCTATATTGTTACATACTTGTGAATAATTAGGATTTCATCATCGTAATCATTACTGAAATTCAATATCATTTAAATTTCATCTTGTGCATACAATAATTTATTCTTTGAGGATTTGTAAAGATTTTGGATTCTTTGGCTGATGATAACTATAATAGAATGCATTTCTGCAAATCTTTACAGACATCTCATCTGTCTTAAGAACAATCTTTTTCATAAAACTTCACCTCCACATATGACCCTGAGCAAAATGACAAAATTGGCTAAATGCAGCTGCAACAGAGCGATATAAAATTGATTTATTAATATAGAAACAGTCAGCCAGGGAACTTTGGTATAATAAGAATTGGAGGAAAAATACGAAAGGAGCTGACTGCTATCTATATGCAGAAAATTATATAAGAA
>CAMWPG010000116.1 GCA_947176075.1 uncultured Ruminococcus sp.
TGGGGGAATCAGATTTTTCAAGCTGAAAAACAAACTGCTGCAGATGTTCAATTTTATTCTGCCGGTCATTTTTTTTCTGCATCAGGGTCTCATAAACCGCCTTTTGACTTTCGTACTGTTGAACCAGTTCATCATGTCGTTTGTCAAATTCTTCCTTGTGTCTTGCAGTCACAACGTTATTTTGAATGTGCATTTGATTCAGTGCGGAAGTATTGCTCATTTCCTGAATGGTCTTTTCGATTTTTGTATCGAGTGCAGAAGTATCGGAAAGACTATCAATCAGAATCTGAACCGTTTCAAGAATCATATCTTTTCCCTGAAAGAACACAGAAAAGGCATTGACAAAACGCTGTTTGATTTCATCCTCATACAAATGCGGTGTGGAACACAACTGCTGTCCTTTGAATTTATTGTTGCACTGCCAGATAACACGGCGGTATTTTGAAGTAGAGTGCCACACCTTTGAGCCAAAGAAACAATCACAGTCACCGCAGACAAGCTTTGCAGCAAAGAGTGAATTTCCGCTGTATTGCTTACCCAGCTTTTTACGCCTTGCCATTTCAAGCTGGACTTGCTCGAAATCTTCTGGACTTATGATTGCCTCGTGACTTTCGTCAATGTAATATTGCGGTACTTCGCCTTCGTTGACCTTTTTCTTTTTTGTAAGAAAATCAGTGGTAAAACTTTTTTGAAGCAGTGCAGACCCCTTGTATTTCTCATTAGTCAGAATGCTTTCAATTGTGGAGGCGTGCCACTTTTTCTTACCGCTTGGCGAAGGAATACTACGTTCCATCAAATCCTTTCCAATGCTATACGGAGTCATTCCTTCAAGGAAGGAACGATAAATGAAACGGATGATTTCTGCTTCCTCCGGCACAATTTCCGGAAGTCCGTCAGCACCTTTCCTATAACCGAGAAAATTGGAATAGGGGAGAGAGACCTTTCCGTCCGCCATACGCTTGCGGTGTCCCCATGTTACGTTTTCGGAAATGGAACGTGACTCTTCTTGTGCTAAACTTGACATAATCGTGATAAGCAATTCGCCCTTTCCATCAAATGTCCAGATCTGCTCTTTTTCAAAATAGCACTCAACATTTGGCAACAAATACAATGACAAGCTATGCAAATAGCCTTAGAAGTGGATCAAGCGAAGCGATTACAGCGATAGATGAAGTTACAGCAGCGATTGAAACTGCCGTCAAAAGCCATGAGATCGATGCACTGGTTAAGTACAAACTTAGCACGGATGCTGTCGATACTTATACTATCCCAGATAAGATAGCCAAAGCGGAATACAAGCTTGATTCGGAAGAGGTAGACAAGTATATTCCTGACGATAAAGAAGCTGATGCCATTTACAAAGTAGATGATACGGCGGTGGATAGATACCAGCCGCCAGATAAAACCGCTACTGTTACCTATACAGCGCAAACGATTGGTTCTGTACAGCTTGAGGGAAATGCAAGAGGTACTACAAATGCAGGAGATATTTTTGTAGCTGGTGAAGAAGGTCCGGAGCTTATTATCGGAAAAGCCGGAAGTACAGTATTCCCTACATCGGAAACAAATAAAATTGTTTCCGCAGTTTCAGCATTGGATGGAATATATAAATCTCCATACGGTGAAAGTATAACCTATGGCGATAACCATATCTTTGAAAACAGCTATAACTATGACACTGACTACGACAACAGCCGTACCATTGAAACTGTGACCAATTACGGCGATACCATAAAGAACCTTGAAGAAAACTATATATCATCTACTGATGTATCTCATACATTGCAGGACAGCGTTATAAGCGTTTTCATTCCGAGATTGGAAATGATTCAATCAATACTTGAAAAGTCGCTTAGCGGTAATCTGAGTGAGTCTCAGGCATATAATAATGCGCCTGATGTTTCAGTTGCATATACTGTTGACCAAAGCTTACCTGAATATATTCCAAGCGATCAGGATAACAGAATATTTTCCTCAGAAAGCGATAATAGAATCGTTGGAGTAAATGAAAATGAAGCATCTGTTATTGAATCGCAAAGAGAAAGAAGTTCAGAAGATTCCGGAACGTCAGAAAATGTAAAACGAATCGTTCTTGAAATTTCCGGAAGCGGTCAAATTGACATCACAGACGGAGTTGACAAGGAACAAGTTCTTGAATTGTTACAGGATAATATCAAGCCTGTACTTATGAATATCATTCAGTCTGAGATATATGAGGAGGGTGATCTGTCTTATGACTACTGATTATCAGTTTTGGTTATCTGCTAACGGAGAAAAGAAAAAATTGCAGCTTCCGGTAAATCCTGAGTCAATAAGCATTAAGCGAGGTTCAGACAACGATAAGGTGAGTATTACCGGGCTTGGTGAAATAACTATTATTCAAAGCCGCTGTGCTGTTGAATTTTCATTTTCAAGCTTCTTTCCGGCGACATATTTTCCCGGTGCGAAACTCAGAGAGATCACGCCTCCACTCAAGATTATCAAGAAGATTATAGAATGGCAGGAAAGCAATAAACCAATTCATTTTATTGTGACACAGTGTGGAATCGACCTTTACTGTTCAATAGAAAGCTTCAACTATTCGGAAAAAGGCGGAGATGTAGGAACATATGAATATAGCTTGTCACTCAAAGAATACAGAGAAATTACTGTAAGACAGATAAATGTAGATGTTTACAATCAGAAAGCAACAGTTACTAATACTGAGCAAAGAGTAGATAATACACAGCAGCCTAAAACTTATACAGTAAAAAGCGGCGATTGTCTTTGGAACATTGCTAAAAAATTTTATGGTGATGGCTCAAAGTACAAAAGAATATATGAAGCGAACAAGTCTATTATACCGGAAAGTAATCCTAATTTGATTCATCCCGGACAAGTCTTGACTATACCGGAGTAAGGAAAGTGTTATATGGCATCAGGAATCGGTTTATTGCTTTTTAAAACAAAAACCAGCGGTATTGATATTACCGATCTTGTTGAAGAAGTCAAGTGGAAAGGCAGAAAAGGCAGTGCAGCACGAAGTATAACAGTCAAGATAATTGATGATGACGGATATGAGCGAGCACGTTCCGGTATTGATGTGGAAGAAGGACATCAGTGCATTTTTTCATATAACGAAAAAGAACTGTTTCGTGGGATCATCATGAAGACTGTTCAAACAAATAAGAAGATCATGACATTTACAGCATATGACAATGGTATTTATCTTTCAAATAACAAGGATACTTTTACTTATGAGGATAAGACAGCGTCAGAAATATTCAAAGATGTCTGTACTCGTTTTGGACTTCCAATTGGAGATATCGATAATTGTACTTATCGAATCCCTGAACTGACCAAAAGCAAAACAACAGCATTTGATACTATAGCGGATGCTTTAAGTCTTGATTATGACAATACCGGAATACGTCATTATGTTACCAGTGATAAGGGAAAACTTAGCTTGATAACAAGACGAAAAAACATATTGCAGTGGGTCATAGAAGCAGGACAGAATATAATTACTTACAGCTACCGCAAGAGTATTGAAAATATTAAAACAAGGGTGAAAATGCTGTCTGACGAAGAAACTGTATTGGCAGAATCCCGAAACAGCGCATTGGAACAGAAAATAGGAATATTTCAGGACATTGACAAACCGGACGAAACACTGAATGAAGCACAAATAAAGGAATTATGCGATAGTATGCTTGAGGAAGGAAGTACACCGGAAAAAACACTGACAATTGAGGCTATGGGAAATCCGGATGTGATTTCAGGAATAGGTGTATTTATTATCATTCCGCATTTAGGATTGTCAAAAACATTTTATGTAGATGAAGATACACATACATTTAAGGGTAATTCCCACAGAATGAATCTCAAGCTGAATCATGCAGGAGATATATCCAAGGACGATAGTACAAGCAGCGGCTCAGGCTCAGAATCAACAGATCATCAAATCGGTGATATTGTTCAGTTTAATGGCGGTTATCATTATGTAAGCAGTACAGCAAGTGATCCTACAGGTGCACCTTGCAAAGCAGGACCGGCAAAGCTTATGTTAATAGCCAAAGGAGCAAAACACCCATACAGCCTTATTCATACCGATAATCAAAGCAGAGTATATGGTTGGGTCGATGAAGGAACTTTTAGTTAGGAGGAATGACAATTGAACGGTGAAACAAGTCATACAAGTCTTAAACAAATGTTTCAAGGAATGATACCTATAGGAGCTGAACTGATTCAAGGAATTGTGATAAGTAATGAGCCTCTCAGAATACAGATCGTGAATGACAGTAAACATATAATCAGCAAACTTTCAACTATAGTTCCACAGCATCTGACCGATCACACCATGACAGCAACAATATCAGATGAAAACGGTACGCATAATTCTTTAGTTACAGTACATAATGCGCTGCAAGTTGGAGATAGAGTTCATTTGCTGTCATTGCAAAGCGGCAAGAAATATTTTGTTCTCGGGAGGGTTTAACTTATGCCTGATGTATATATACCATTACCTGTAGCAGAGATAGAGAATGCAAAGGAAGCACCATCGCTGACATATAAACTCGACCTTGACAAAGACAGGATAGCCGGAAAAATTGATAAGCTTGAAGCAGTAAATCAGGCAATACGAAAAGCTATTATTACTCCACGTTTCAAATGCCTGATTTATGATAATCAGTATGGAAGTGAGATAGAAGACGCTGTTATATCAGACAATGCAACGCAGGAATACATCGAGACTGCTATAGAGGGTTTTATTACTGACGCTTTAAAGCCGGATACACGAATACTGGGTGTTTCTGATTTTTCCGTTTTATTTGATAATGACTCAGCGTATATATCATTCAAAGCAGATACGATATTCGGAGTAACTGCTGTAGAGGAGGTCATAGCAAATGTTTGATGATTATACATACGAATTGCTGTTAAAAGAAGTTTTAGAAAAAGCTCCGGACGGAATTGATACCAGACAAGGAAGTATATTTTATGATGCTGTTTCAGGTATTCTGATTAAAATAGCAAAGCTTTATACTGACTTAGATCTCGTTTTTGAACTTACTCAGGTAGATACGGCTACAGGGGAATATCTTGATATAAAAGCCTCTGAATATGGTGTAATAAGACAGTCGGCGACGAAAGCACAATACTACGTAACCTTTGATGGAACAACGCCTGCAATCGGTGAAAGATTCTTTACAAATGGCTCTTACTATACTTTGAAGTCAACAGATGATGGTACATTGTATTTGGAATCAGAAACAGCCGGAATTGCTGGCAATGACGTATATCAAGGAACAGCGGCAGTTCCAGTGGGCAATATACAAGGACTTGTGTCAGCTGCATTTGGAATAATCAAGGAATACGGTACAGATGCGGAAACAGATGATAGTCTGAGAATACGTCTCAGGGAGAAAATATCCGGACCTGCTGAAAATGGAAATAAACAGCACTATAAGACATGGTGTGAGAGTATTGAGGGAGTAGGCCGTGCAAAGATCATGCCTTTATGGAACGGACCAAACACAGTCAGAGCAATTTTAATCAATCCGCTTGGCCTTCCATGTTCAGAAACAGTAGTGGAACGAGTTCAGGAGTATATTGATCCTGCAACTAAGGGTTATACTGCTGTTGTTGATGGAAAGACATACAAAGTGGGAGATGGTTTAGGAGAAGGCATAGCAAACCTTGGGGCACATTTTACAGCGACAGCTGCCGAAGAGACAGTTATAGATATTGAATTTAAAGCAGAACTTATTAATGGCATTACAGTGGGTGATGCTGTAGAAGTAATGACAGAGGCCATTAAGAACTACTTTAGAAGTGTTGTAATGGAAACAGCAGATACGAATGACATTGTAATTCGTGTTTCAGCTGTTGGTGCGCTTATTTCAAGTTTGCCTGTAATACTGGATTATTCAGAGCTGAAAATCAATGGGAATACCGACAATATTAAGCTTGATGAAGATAGTGTGCCGATTATTGGCGAGGTGACAATTCATGCTCTATAATAAGTATTTCAAAAATATAGTTAAAAAACTTGAAAAGCAAAGTGTATGGTATCATACAAAGAATGA
>CAMWPG010000117.1 GCA_947176075.1 uncultured Ruminococcus sp.
ATTTAATTCCTTCTATGAGCTTAGAAAATTCAAGTGCCTTTTCAATACTTCCGCTGATTTTCAGCTTACCGATAGTAAAAGCTTTAACAGGACTGAGCTTTCCTTCGCATATTTTCAGGAAGTCTTTTCCAGATATTGTAAAAAGGCAGTCACGATCATAATATTCATAAGGCTCTACAGAAACAACTCCATTTTTAAGTGCAATGTAAAAAGCACCTTCTCCTTCTCCCGTAATATTGATTTGAACTGCAATATCATTTTTCAGACCATCTGTATCATGAGAGAGTACCAACTCTTTAGTCCTGCCAAAAATTTCTTCGTATGTCATAATCAAATCTCCTTTTCATTACTTTATAAGTCTTCCATGCATTGGCTGGTCACGTCTGATCTTCTTAGATGTAGTCTTGTCAAATTCTGTATCACGTATACGCAGTCTGCGAATAGCTTTTGCAGATGTCAATGTTTTATTTATACTGTCAATAGTTTCACGACAATCCTTTTCGATCTCCTCTACAGATTTTTCAACACATATATTAGGATCGGGGAATATCTCTGCACATATCACGCTGTCCTCAGCATAAACCAGAACTTCTGCAATATACTCCACTCCTGCAAATTTGTTTTCAAGCTCCTCAGGTGAAACATTTTCACCGTTAGAGAGGATTATCAGATTTTTCTTTCTGCCTGTAATAAAAATGCGGTTATTATCATCAACATATCCAAGATCGCCTGTATGAAGCCATCCGTCAGGAGTGAGTGCTTCCGCAGTAGCTTCTGCATCTTTATAGTATCCAGCCATTACCGATGGACTTTTCACCATTATTTCGCCTTCTTCAATCTTTACCTGACAGCCATTTACAATAACACCAACATCGCCGTCACAGGCAGTGTCAAAACGATTTGCGGTAGAAATTCTCGGTGAGCATTCAGTCATTCCATAGCCCTGAGCCATTTGAAAGCCCATGTCAATATATGCTCTTTGCAGCTCCGGTCTGAGGTAAGCACCTCCGCTGTAAATAGTTTTAAGTCTGCCGCCAAATACTGAATTGGCAATTGCAGCTACTGGAATATCCGGTTTTGCCGCCGCTGCTGCTTTTATCTGCTTGTATATAGTTTCAGCGATCATGGGTACGATAAGCATGATCGTAGGACGAAAAAGCTTCAGATTCTGAGGAATGCGCAGCATAGAATCATTCAGGCAAAGCTCGGTACCATATCTGAGGCTGCAAAGAATATCGCAGGTAAAGCAGTAAATATGATGTATAGGCAAAACTGATAATATGACATCATCAGGCGTACTTTCATTATCCTGACACATAGCATTGTCAATTAGATTTCTGTGAAGAAGCATTACACCCTTGCTTTTACCTGTAGTTCCTGATGTATATGAAATTGCAGCAAGTGCATTTGGTGATATCTCACTAAACTGTACAGGTTCATTTTCTTTAAGGACATTATCAAAGTCAGAGTTAAAGCATACAAATGTATTTACTTTCGGACACGATCCCTTAATTTCTGGTATCATTTTTTCATAGCGGCTGTCGAAGAAGAATATCTCAGAATCCGAACGATTAAGAAGCTCGCATATATCTTCACAGCTAAGCTGTGCATCCAACGGTACAGCAGCATTTCCGCCGCAAACAGTTCCGAAGTAACTTACAAGCCATGCATAGCTTGAGCCGCCAATAACCGCAGCATTAATGGGAGCATCAGCGTTTTTTCTCTTGCTGTTTACAAAGGATGTCATTCTCTTTATATCATTGCAAAATTCATTGAAAGACTTTTCGGAAACTTGATTGCCCTGCTTTTCCTTTATAAATATCTTATCACCGTATTCAGCAGCAGCAACAGTCACAAGATCCTGTAATGTTTTTATATTGCGCTTATCCACAACAAATTACCTCCGTTACTTTTTAAGGTTTTCCAGATACACGATAGCTTCACCAATTGTATGAATTTCCAGTATTTCAGATTCATCAACTGTAACATCAAACTCTGCTTCAAGATCTCCGAGCAGACACATGAAATCATAAGAATTCATGTTAAGATCCTCCATGAAGCGTGAATTTTCAGTAATTTCTTCTGGTTCAACTTCCACATAATTACAAATAAGCTCTCTGATTTTTTCCAACATAATAAATTCCTCCTGTTTTTTAGATCATGTTAAGAATATCGCCTATGGTTCTCATTTCATTCTCAATGCCACGGAACAGCACACGGCAGAGATAATAATAAAAATACTGCATTTCCTGTTCTGTAACAGCGTCCTTACGATATTCAAAATTAAAATTAAGACCATTATCCTCCGGGCGATGCATAACTGTAAGATAAAGGGGCTGTCCTGCAACACCATTTGTATACCAATAGCTTTTGTACGGAATATCCGGCACATTCCGAACATACTGTTTGGCTGTTAGCGGCTGATAAGTCAAGCTTATACTCTCATAGCTTGTACCCGGCTGACTTTTCCAGTAAGCAGCACGTTTCATCGTCAGCTCTACAGGATCAAAGTTTGCATGACGGAATATTCTGCTCTGTTCTGTCTGCATCATGCGTACACCCTCAAGAAATGTCATTTCAGGCTCCATAACTGTACGCAGCGGGAAAAAGTGAACTCTCGTTCCGCCAGATAATTTCTCAGAAAGCGTACCACGTCTTGCAACACATGTTTTTACAGAGACATCTTTCTCGTTATCGTTGAATTTAGAAAGTACCGTACGTAATCCCATAAGCAGAAGACTTGCCATTGGTACATTATAAAGCTCGCAGAATTTCATAAGACGCATAGAAGCTTCTTCTTCAAGAGAATATACACTAATAGATGCTTCTGGACTTTTAGAAACAACTTTTGCCCAACGCTGATCCGGATTATTATTTTCAAGTCTTTGAGTAAGCAGTCTGCCTTGTCCTGAAAAATCAGTGTACATCGGTTCACTTGATGATATTTCTTTTGTCCAGAATTCTTCGTCACGCTTTCTTGCAGAGGAATCAGCCTCATAGGCAAGATCCTTTTCAAGTTGGCTGATATATGATTTCAAAGGCTTTGGCATATCTAAACCATAACACCTTGAACAATATATTTCCAGAATAGCACGATTAAATCCGATTATAGAGCTTGAATCCATTGTCATGTGATCGACCTTAAGGTAAACACCGTTGAATCCGTCTGGAAGCTTTATCATTACGACCTGATTCATAGGTGAATTATAACGCTCAAATGGAACCGCAGTCCAGCGGCGCATCTCATTGTGAGCATCCTCCTCATTCCATGCAGAAAAATCAACAAGCGGAATTTCACGCTCTTCAAATGGAACAATGTACTGATATACATTTTCCTCTTCATCCTTTATAAAACGCAGACGCA
The DNA here is from genome assembly GCA_947176075.1 of uncultured Ruminococcus sp. Classification (GTDB taxonomy): domain Bacteria; phylum Bacillota; class Clostridia; order Oscillospirales; family Ruminococcaceae; genus Ruminococcus_C. The sequence continues at coordinate 3,365 of CAMWPG010000117.1, forward strand.
TTGTTTCATACATCTCATACGCTTTATAAATACATTCTTTTAGTATTGAAAAATTTACAGGCTGCTGTATATATAAGCCTGTTCCAATGCAAAGAACTTGTGTAGGACAATATTTAATAGTATAATTATGTATCCTCTGTGCAGCACTCAGAGGGTAGCACTTTATAACAGAACCGTTGATATCTATCTCTTTCATTACGTTCCTCCGATCAGCCAACGTGCTTTTCAATAAAACTTTTTACTGTTTCTTCATATAGCTTTGGGCTTTCATAATATGCAGCGCCATGAGCAGCGTTTTCTATCAGCAAAAGTTTCTTTTCTGAAACACATTGCTCATAGTTACTAATACTCATCCATGTAGGAACAAAGTTATCCTCTTTCCCATGTATAAAAAGTATTGGCAATTTTGTCAGCTTAACAGCATCCAATGTTGAATAGTCACGGAAACCATATCCTGCTTTTTGTCGGCAAAGTGCATCATTTATGTTCATTACAGGGAATGCAGGAAGATGATAATCACGTTTTAAAATATGCGAAAATACGTCATAGGGAGATGTAAACGCACAATCAGCGATTATTGCCTTGACATTTTCAGAAAGACCTGATATTGCCGATGCCATAAGCACAGTTGAAGCGCCCATTGATACTCCGTAAAGCACGATCTTTTTTTTGCAGTCAAATCTGCTGTCTATGTAATTTGTCCAGCTTCGGCAATCAAATCTATCGAGAATTCCGAAGCCTATATAATCACCACCGCTTTTTCCATGCGCCCTATGATCTACAAGCAGGCAATCAAATCCAAGCTTATGAAAATAAACTGCAATAGATGAACAGTCCCTGAGACCGCAGCCTGTATAGCCGTGATTGCATATAACAAGCTTATCGCTTTGCTTTTCAGCAGGAAAATAGTCTGCATGAAGTTCAAGTCCGTCATGAGATATTATAGCAATGTGTTCAAGCTTTTGTGATGTAAGCCATTCACGGTTTGGCGTGATGAATTTTTTATATTCCTCCCACTTTTCCATGTCTGCCATTTCGCTGATATTTACCCGGAGCTGATCCTGTCTTGGAATGACCTGATTGAACAGCTTTAGCGCACCGGCAGTACATGCAGCAGCAGCTCCGCCCACCAAAGCAGCAGCTCCAATAAACATTTTTAGCATCATGATACACTTCCTTTTTACAGTTCGACCGTCGGTCGAATTTTTGTTATATTTATTATATCACTTTTTCGACCAGCGGTCAAGTGTGTTTTTTTATAAATTTAACTTGCAAATTCGACCAGTTTATGGTATAATAGTACACGTTCAAGCAAAATATACATATGAACAGGCTCTTAGAAAGGAAAGAACGTCATGAATGAAAACAACAGCAAAATTGACATCATTCTTAATTCCGCCGAGAAGCTTATGTGTACAATGGAATCTAACAACTGTGATATTACCGTTGATATGATTGCAAAAAATGCCGGAATAGGCAAAGGCAGCATTTATTATTATTTTGAAAGTAAGGATGAAATAATTGACGCTGTTATTGAGCGGAGCTATACCTCAGCAATACAAGAATATTTTACAGTAACAGAAAAATGTGATACAACATTTGAAAAAGTAAAGATGCTGTTCAGTTCTATGGTATGCAGGGAATTTCAGGACAGCAGAAAAAATATCATTCAATCGCTCCATGTTCAGGACGATATGCTACTGCACTGTAAAATGATGATAACTGCAATAAAGACAGTGTCTCCTATACTTGAGCAGCTTCTTAAAGAGGGGATGCAAGACGGTTCTGTTTATACTGAATCACCGCATGAAAGTGCAGAAATGGTCGTGGCAATGCTCACTTTTCTGCTTAATCAGTCATTTTTTCCAACGGATGATCAGAGCACCTATAGAAAATTAAAGCTGTATGCAAAGGTACTTGAAAACAGTCTGCAAGCAGAACCTGGAAGCTTTGATTTTTTATTCACTCCTGTAAATAAATAGATGCTCAGTCATAAATTAAAACATTGCGCATATACTGTCTTGAGGTGATGCGTTATGTCAAAGGGCAGACTTATTTGTCTTGCCGGATTTCTTTGGGTATCAATAATCGGTACTCTTCTCCATTTTACCTATGAATGGTCAAACAATAATCCATTCGTAGGTCTTTTTTCTGCGGTAAATGAAAGCATATGGGAACACATGAAGCTCCTTTTCTTTCCTGCTGCAATTTTCTCTCTGATCCTTTATCCTTTTGTCAGAAAAAATTATCCAGCATTTCTGACATGCTGCGCATTTGCGACAGTGATTTCAATGACGCTTCAGACTGCTGCATACTATACCTATAGCGGGATAATCGGAAAAGATCTGCCGGCTGTAAATATCATACTTTTTTATATATGTGCAGCTGCAAACTGCATCCTTTCATGCATTTTTTTAAAAAAATATCAAAAAGAAGGCAGCTTGTGGGGATTGGCAATATTCTGCGGAATCGCTGTATGTTTTTTCTATTTTACCAAAAATCCTCCTGAGCTTGGAATATTCGCAGATAATTTTCAAGCTGCTATCACATAACTTTCATTTTATAGACTAAGTTTTTTTAGAATTTCCATTGCTTTTTTTGTTTTTTTCTATTATAATTATAGTGTAAATTATAATTATAGGAGATTGAAAAAATGGAAGAAATGAAACCCAATAAGAAACCTTACATATGGTATTGGG
>CAMWPG010000118.1 GCA_947176075.1 uncultured Ruminococcus sp.
ATTTATTCTTTTTTGGTAGAGATTTCGATATTTCAACCATATTATGACTTCTCCTTTATTTGCTTATCCAGGAGGACAGGCAATAGACCTGTTTAATGCACTGTATGGTGAAAAAGATATAGATATTATTTTGCCACGCCATGAGCAGGGCTTAGTTCATTCAGCAGATGGATATGCCCGTTCTACAGGAAAGGTAGGTGTCTGTCTGGTGACAAGCGGACCAGGGGCTACGAATCTCGTTACAGGCATTGCTACCGCAAATTATGATAGTGTTCCGTTAGTATGCTTTACGGGACAGGTGCCGACATACCTTATTGGGAATGATACCTTTCAGGAAGTGGACATTGTGGGCGTCACAAGAAGTATCTGTAAATATGCTGTAACTGTGCAAAAAAGCCTGTCTTTCTGATAGGTGGCGGAGTTAATATTTCTCATGAAAATAAGGAAATGACACAGCTTGCAGAGTTAACAGGCGTTCCTGTTATCACGACTATTATGGGCAAAGTGGCTATCTCGACAACTAATCGTTTGTATGTCGGCAATATAGGCATTCATGGAAGTTATGCCGCCAATTCTGCAATCAGTAATTGTGATGTTCTTTTTTCCATATGAACACGATTTAATGACCGCATTACTGGGAAAATCGAAGAATTTACAGCAAACGCTAAGATTGTTCACATCGACATTGATGCTGCATCCATTTCACGCAATATTGTTGTTGATGTTCCTATTGTAGCTGATGCGAAAAAGGCGATATGTGCTTTGCTTGAAAAGGCAAAACCACTTCATATCTCAGAGTGGACAGATGAAATAAACCGTTGGAAAACGGAATACCCTATTGACATGGGAAAAGTCGGTTTGACACCGCAGATGATTATTCAATCTATCAATGAAGTTTTTGAAGATGCTGTTATCACAACTGATGTAGGTCAAAATCAGTTATGAACAACGCAATTTCTTGATATTGACGAGAATAAGCAAATGCTGACTTCTGACGGCTTAGGAACGATGGGATATGGTTTTCCTGCGGCAATCGGTGCAAAGCTTGGTAATCCCAATAAAGATGTTATTGTTATCTCTGGTGATGGCGGTATGCAGATGAACATTCAAGAAATGGCAACCGCTATTGTGTATGAATTGCCTGTTATTATCTGTATATTGAATAATGGATATTTAGGAAATGTACGGCAATGGCAGGAGATGTTTTATGATAGGCGTTATTCGAGTACCTGTATGCGTTACAGAAGAAGCTGTGAAACAGGCTGTAATACTCCTAATCATTGCTGCCCAGAATATACTCCCGATTTTATTTCATTGGCTGAAAGCTATGGGGCAAAGGGTATCCGTGTTACAAAAGCAGAAGAAATAAAAAAAGCTTTGAGAAATGTGAAACAGAATACGAAAACGCCCACGGTTATCGAATTTATCATAGACAGAGAAATCAATGTTATGCCGATTGTTCCGCCTGGAAATCCCCTTAATGACATGATTTTGGAAAGCGAGGAAGGCGCAAAATGAAAAAGAGATGGATTTGTTTATTTGTCGAAAATGAAATAGGCGTTCTTGCCCGTATCTCTGAATTGTTTTCTGCTAAATCATATAATTTAGACAGCTTAACAGTCGGAATTACCGAGGACAGTACCATATCACGGATGACAATCAGTTTAACAAGTGATGATAAGACTTTTGAACAGATAAAGAAACAGTTAAGCAGAAGTGTGGAAGTTATTAAAATAGTAGACTATACAGATATCCCCATTCACATGAAAGAAATTCTGTTTGTCAAGGTTAATGCCTGTTCCGATGAAGATATAACAGAGCTGTTTCGGATTTCTAAAGTGTTTGGAGTGGCAATTATTGACTATAATGGCACTACTGTTCTATTGGAATGTACCCAGACAGAAAATAGAAATGATGATTTAATTGCTTTGCTGAAAAGAAAATTTGTGAACAGAATTGAGCTTGTAAGAGGTGGAAGTGTTGCAATCGAAGCAGTAAGTATATCTGAGAGATGATGGAACTATCAGAAGGATTTCTGGAAAATGAATAATGAAACAGAATGAATACGCTGTCCTGTTTGTGGAAACAAAACGAGGTTACAGATGCGGAAAGATACGGAACTGAAAAACCTTCCGCTTTACTGTCATAAATGCAAGCAGGAAACACTCATTGAAGCAAAGAATTTACAAATAACCATCATCAAAGAGTAAGACTCATAAGACACAGAGCCAATGAACTTGTGAGGTAAGTCACAACTCATCGGCTCTGTTTTTAGGAGGAAATCATATTTAGTTTTTGTTGTCTGTGCTTATTGTTACGACTTGCTTCTGCATTTCATTCAGTTTTCTGTGAAGCGGTATCGCCATGAATACTGTTACAATTGCAGAAATAACATCTGCAATCGGTTGAGCATACATAATGCCATTAAGTCCCCAGACCATTGGGAGAAGCAAGACAACAGGAATGAAGCAAATACCCTGTCTGCAAGCACCAAGGATAAAACCTTCTTTACCTTTTCCCAAAGCAAGGAATAAAGATGAATATACCGTATAAAATCCGAAAAGCATAATGGTGATACCATTTGCCCTTAAAGATCCTGCTCCAATGCTAATCATTTCAGCATCACCTTTTGTAAATTGAGAAACGATAGCCGCAGGGAACAAAGCTAATATAAAACCGAAAATTACGCAGAAAACCGTAGACCAAAGGATAGACGTTTTAATTGCTTCACGCAAACGGTCAAATTTCTTTGCACCATAGCTATATCCTGCAATCGGTTGAAAGCCCTTAATAAAACCAAATACGGATAGGCTGCCCATTGACATAAGACGGGTAACAACGCCCATACCTGCAATAGCTGAATCGCTATAATCACCTGCGGCATTATTGATCAAGGAAATAGAAAGGCTTGTTAATACCTGAAACACCAGGGTAGGGATACCAATCTTAAATATTTCAGACATATTTTCTTTTGAGTATGTACAATCTTTAACTCGAAAATGAAATACACTTTTCTTTCTCAGAATATAAATCAGATAAATACAGGTTGATACTATTTGTGAGATTGCTGTTGCTATTGCTGCTCCTGCTACACCTAAGTCAAATACAGTGATAAACAGCGGATCTAAAGCAATATTGAGTATTGCACCGGTCAGCAGGGCACACATTGTTGTCTTGGCAGCTCCCTCACTTGTCACAATATTATTCATAGTGACATTGAACACATTAAAGATGCAAGAAATAACGTAAATGCTTGCGTATGTGGCTGCATAAGGCAAAATGCTGTCGGTTGCTCCTAATAGTTTCAGAATAGGATGCAGGAATATTATTGAAATTATAATTATAACTGCTCCTACAGAAATGCTACTGTATAAAGCGGTGCTTGCTACCTTATCAGCATTTTCCTTATCCCCACGCCCTAACAATCGGGAAATATAGGAAGCTGCACCATTGCCAAAGAGCAATCCAAGACCTACAACGACCTGTCCAAGAGGATAAACTACAGAGATTGCTCCCATTTGGCTCTCTCCCAATCCGCCGACAAAGTAGGCATCCACAAGATTATAGAAAGCATTGATCAGCATGCCAATCATTGTAGGGATGCCCATTGCTAAAAGTGCTTTAGGTATGGGCGCACTGCCAAGCAGCTCCATTTTTTTACTTTGACTGTTCATATTTTTACTCCCTTCACTTGACAAACAGTGTTGTTTACAGTACTGTAAATTATAGTAGTTGCGACGCACTATCCATTATACTATAATTTATAGTACTTGTCAAGTGTAAAATGAATATTTTTTCTGACTGCACTTTTTTCTTCTTCCACTTGACAAACAGAATATTTTGTAGTACTATAAAGTATAGTAGTTGAGCTTCAAGACTATACTATAATTCACAATACTTGCCAAGAGCAAAAGGAGGAGAATTCTATGGCAACTATTGATTTAATTGTATTGGGAATGTTGAAAAGAACGTCTTTGAGTGCATACGATATTCAAAAACTGGTGGAATATCGCAATATTTCAAAATGGGTAAAAATCAGTACACCGTCCATTTATAAAAAGGTTATCCAGTTGGAGGAAAAAGGGCTTATCACAAGTCATACAGAAAAAGACGGAAAAATGCCTGAAAAATCGGTTTATACCTTGACAGATGCAGGAAAAGAAGAATTTGAAAAGCTGATGTTTGAAATATCCTGCAAGCCTATCAACATATTCTTAGATTTTAACGCTGTCATTGTTAATCTGGAAAGTATGTCAAAGGAAAAACAGAAAGAATGTTTGAATAATATCGAAAGCAATATGAATGTTCTAAAAACCTATCTGGAAGAAAACCTTGTTTTGAAAGAAAATGCTCCCGATGTTCCCACTATGGGCATGGCAGTTTTACATCAACAGTTTCTTTTGGTGCAGGCAATCGAAGAATGGATTGCAGAGTTAAAAAATGGATTAGAGTAATTTGTTGCGAGGAGGTGTTAGAACGGAAAGTGAGGATTACAAACATAAGAAATATAGGTATTGTGTATAATATAAAAGCATTATCCTTAAAAACAAGATGAAATATAATCATAGAGAATTATGAAAACAAAATTTTACTATGGTTAAGAAAAACATATTATCATGAAAAAATGAAGATATTATACAAGACATCAGAAAATAAATATGGTATAATGAAATAAATATAGACTTGAACATTGTGTAAAATAGACGAAGTAGGAGTTGATTCTGTGAGTGATAATTCTCAAAAGATCGTTTATGACAACGAACTGCGACTTGAAACCCTGCGTTTTCCCGGAATCGTGCAAGGCTTTCCAAACCATTTTCACGATTACTATACAATCGGATATATTGAAAAAGGCGAACGAAATGTGTTCTGTAATGGCAAAGGACTTTTTATAAAGACAGGCGATATTACTCTTTTTAATCCTGGTGACTATCATTCATGTGTGCAAACAGATGGTGACTTTGTTTACTGTGCTATGAATATTTCAATTGATGTTATGACTGATTTAGTTGAGATTATTACAGGGAAAAGGGAGCAGCCACATTTTTCAAAAAACGTATTATATAATAACGAATTTGCGGTTCATTTTTATCATCTGCTCGAAAAGATACTGCATAATTCGTGTGAATTTGCTAAAGAGGAGCTTCTGATTACGCTTATATATATGCTGATTCGTGAGTGCGGTCAATCGCTGAAAGATATTGAGTGTCGTGATGAAGTTATAAAAGTAGGTTGTTTTATGGAGCAGCATTATAATGAGCATATTAGTTTAGATCAGCTCTGCGATTATGTGAATTTAAGCAAATCGACTTTACTTCGTGCTTTTACAAAGCAGATGGGACTTACTCCTTATTGCTACCTTGAAAGTATTCGTATCGGAAAGGCTAAAGAGTTGCTTAGGACAGGAGCTTTACCAATAGATGTTGCAACGCTGACCGGCTTTTCAGATCAAAGTCACTTTACACATGATTTTAGTCGATATTTCGGGATTACTCCTGCTGCTTATCGTGAGATATTTATCACAAACTGAAAATTGGAGGTACTAACTATGCCAAATAATTACCAGATCATTGATGAAAAGACATGGGAGAGAGCTATGCACTGTATGGTTTTCAGAAATAGCGTTGAGCCTGCTTTTTGTGTTACCTTTGAAGCGGACATAACAAATTTCAAAAGAAAAGTCAAATAACAAGGATTCTCTTTAACTATGGCGATGGTCTATGCTGTTTGTAAATGTGCCAATGAAATTGATGCTTTCAGATACAGATTCCTTGATGGCAAGATCGTTTTGTTCGACAATATTGATACTGCTTTTACCTATCTTAATGCTGAAACACAATTATTTAAGGTTGTCAACGTTCCTATGGTTGGTAACATTGAGGAGTATATAGAGATAGCAACCAAAATGGCAAAGGAGCAGAAAGAATATTTTAGGAGATGTCATAATATAGTTGAAATATCGAAATCTCTACCAAAAAAGAATAAATTTATAAAAGTGCCGATAA